>NZ_JASMRH010000030.1:0-45787 GCF_041431385.1 Flavobacterium sp. Arc2
TTAAATGTCCTTTCTTTTGAAAAAATTATCCTATCTTTTTTCCTGAGAGTTGCATTAATTAATTGAATCTAGTATATAAAAGATGATTACTAGATTTCATTCCCTTAACCTCCATTTGATTTCCCACAGATTTTAATCCGTCAATAGCCTCTTCACTACCTAAACCTCGCAAAGTAATCTTTTCAATATTTTTAAGACTCACATCACTTTGCTCTTCTAAGCTAAATAGAATAGTCTCCTTTACGCCAGAATCTAATAAAAAGGTCAACTCAACGCCGTTGACATTTATGGGAATAAATACTAGGTTATTAATTAATTTAAAAGGAATACTTATTTTGTTAACCTCTTTTTCAAATCGAAATCCACCCTGAGCCGAAATACTAAGGGTAGATATGAAAAGAAAAAGTAAAAAGATCCATTTTTTCATAGAGTAACGTTTCCATAAAATTACTGAAAAAACTAAAGAATATTGCACATTTAACAATAAATAGGCTAGATAGTTTATTTAGTTCAAAAAAAAAATCGCAAATTTGCATTTCAACAATTATTACCATGCCAAAAATATCGAACAAGGGTACACAAATGCCTGAATCTCCAATACGTAAATTAGTTCCCTTCTCTGAAATTGCAAAGAAGAAAGGAAACAAAGTATATCATCTAAATATCGGACAACCTGATATAAAGACACCAGAGGTGGCTATGAATGCAGTAAAGAATTTTGATATCAAGGTATTAGAATACAGCCATTCAGCCGGTTTTGAAAGTTACAGAACTAAACTATCTCAATTCTATAAAAATCAAGGATTACCTATTGATTTTGAAGACATCATCATTACAACTGGTGGGTCTGAAGCATTGCTTTTTGCAATGGGAAGCACTATGGATCCTGGTGATGAAATTATCATCCCCGAACCATTTTATGCTAATTACAATGGTTTTTCTACTGCATCAGGAGTTAATGTAGTTCCAGTTATTTCATCAATTGACACTGGTTTTGCTCTTCCTCCAATTGCTGATTTTGAAAAACTAATTACGCCAAAAACAAAAGCAATCCTTATATGCAATCCAGGAAACCCAACAGGTTATTTGTATTCGAAAGAGGAAATGATGCAGCTTGCTGACTTAGTAAAAAAACACGATCTGTTCTTAATCGCTGATGAAGTTTATCGAGAATTCACTTATGACGGAGACATTCATTATTCTGTAATGAACATTCCTGGACTTGAAGAAAACGCTATCATGATTGACTCTGTTTCTAAAAGATACAGTATGTGCGGTGCAAGAATTGGTTGCATTGTCTCAAAAAACAAGGAATTAATGACTGCTGCAATGAAATTTGCACAAGCAAGATTAAGTCCGCCAACATTTGCTCAGGTAGCAAGTGAAGGAGCTCTTGATACTCCTCAAAGTTATTTTGATGAAGTAATCTCAGAGTATAGAGAACGTAGAGATACGCTTATCGCTGAACTTCATAAAATTGAAGGAGCAAAAGTAGCGACTCCAAAAGGAGCTTTCTACTGTATCGCTGAACTTCCTATTGAAAACGCAGATGATTTTGCAAGATGGCTTTTAGAAAGTTATGATCTTGACGGAGAAACAGTAATGGTTGCACCAGCAGCTGGATTCTACTCTACTCTTGGTGTAGGTCTAAACCAAGTTCGAATTGCTTATGTCTTACAAAAAGAAGAGTTAATTAGAGCAGTACAAATACTTAAAGAAGCAATTGTAGTTTATAACGCAAAGTAATTAGCACTGCAATTTGAAAACAGTGATACTATAATGCTATAAAAATAGCGATATAGCTCTCTTAATTAAAACAATACCCTACAACGGCAATAACCATTATAGTTATTGCCGTTTATTTTTAATACAAAACCGTAAAAATCGCTTTACCCAATCACTATGTTAAAGCAATCATTAATTATTAAAAGGGATAGAAATTCTTTAGTATTTATTAATTATCTTTACGGCTTAAATATATACACCCACTATAATAGTAGCTTTTAATGAAACATAATGAAGAAATTCATGACGAAATAGGAGATAATCATATTGGTTCATGCGCAACAAACCCTTTACGAGAAGACGCTTTTGATATTACTGATGACGAAAAAATAGAAAGCATAAAAAAAGATGTTGAAAGCATTCTACTCACACTAGGAATGGATTTAACAGATGACAGCATAAAAGGCACACCCAATCGTGTTGCTAAAATGTTTGTAAAAGAAATTTTTGGAGGATTGAATCCTGCTAGAAAACCAAAAGCATCTACATTCGACAACAATTACAAATATGGCGAAATGTTAGTTGAAAAAAACATTATCGTTTACTCCACTTGTGAGCACCACTTGTTACCGATTATAGGAAGAGCACATGTTGCCTATATCTCTAATGGAAATGTAATTGGACTGTCTAAAATGAACAGAATTGTTGAGTACTATTCTAAAAGACCACAGGTACAAGAGCGCTTGACGATGCAAATCGTTCAGGAATTACAAAATGCTTTAGGTACAAAAGACGTTGCCTGCGTTATTGATGCAAAACATCTTTGTGTGAATTCAAGAGGTATTAGTGATATCGAAAGTAGCACAGTTACTTCTGAATTTGGTGGAAAATTTAAAGACCCTCAAGCTCGTAGAGAATTTTTGGATTATATTAAGTTAGAAACAAAGTTCTAAAGTAATCTATATAGTCAATTACCCACAAACCATTAGCCCTGATTAAAGTGGAAATCCTTTTTATTTTTTCTTTAAAAATAAAAAGATTGAAACGGAAAGCAGGAAACAGCTCCTAAAAAAACAAACATGCCTTTATATACTACCCAGAAGTTAAAAATATACAATTCTCTTTCAGGAGAGAAAGAAACATTCGTACCTATTCATGAAGGCAGCATAGGTATGTATGTTTGCGGACCAACGGTTTACAGTAATGTACATCTTGGAAATGTGCGAACTTTTATGTCTTTTGACATTGTATTCAGATACTTACTGCATTTAGGCTATAAAGTCCGTTACGTACGTAACATTACTGATGTAGGACATATTGTGGACGATGCAGAAGATGGAGAGGACAAAATTGCAAAAAAAGCACGTTTAGAGCAGTTAGAGCCAATGGAAGTTGTGCAACGTTACACCGTTGACTTTCATGAAATTTTAAAGGCTTTTAATTTTTTGCCTCCAAGTATCGAGCCTACAGCTACAGGACATCTTATTGAGCAAATTGAGATTATAAAAACAATTATTGATAAAGGAATTGGATATGTAGCCAATGGCTCTGTCTATTTTGATGTCGTTAAATTCAATAAAACCAATCATTACGGTAGATTAAGCGGTCGCAATATTGAAGACATGCTTGCTAATACACGTGATCTTGATGGACAAACTGACAAAAGAAATCCACAGGATTTTGCACTTTGGAAAAAAGCCGAGCCGCAACATATTATGCGCTGGCCTTCTCCGTGGAGCGAAGGTTTCCCTGGTTGGCATTTAGAGTGTACAGCCATGAGTACAAAATACCTAGGGAATCATTTTGATATTCACGGTGGTGGAATGGATTTAAAATTCCCTCATCATGAATGTGAAATCGCACAAAACGAAGCTTGTACCGGCCAAACTCCAGTTAATTACTGGATGCACGCTAACATGCTGACTTTGAACGGTAAAAAAATGGCTAAATCTACCGGAAATAATATTTTACCAAGAGAGATTTTAACAGGAGAAAATTCTATACTAAGCAAAGCCTTTCCCGCTTCGGTAGCTCGATTCTTTATGCTACAAGCACATTATAGAAGTATCCTTGATTTTTCTGATGATGCTATTGTTGCAGCCGAAAAAGGGTATAAAAGACTAATGGAATCATTAGCTACTTTAAAACAAATAAATGCGAGTCCTAACAGCACGCTGGACATAGCTAGCTGGAAACAGTCATGCTACGATGCTATGAATGATGATTTTAATTCACCTATATTAATTGCCCAATTATTTGAAGGAGTTCGTTTTATCAATTTACTAAATGATAGTAAAGAAACCTTAAATGCGGTCGATTTAGAAAATTTGTCAACAACAATGAATGCTTTTGTATTTGATGTATTAGGACTAGAAGATGAAAAAATAGCAGACGGTAGCAACGATAAACTGGAAGCAGTTGTAAATATGCTTATAGGCATGAGAAATCAAGCCAGAGCAGATAAAAACTTTAACCTTTCTGACCAGATAAGAGATCAATTGATTGCTTATGGAATTCAATTGAAGGATGGCAAAGAAGGAACTACTTTCAGTGTTTAGCGAAGAAACTCAAATGCTAATTATCTAAATATGTTTTCGAAAATAATCATATTTCCATTTATTGTACTAGTTCGCTTTTATCAAGTCGTGCTATCACCTCTAACGCCCGCAACCTGTCGGTTTGAACCAACTTGTTCGACCTACATGGTAGAAGCATTGCAAGTCCACGGATTGTTTTACGGAGGATTTTTAGGTATTAAACGAATTTTAAGCTGTCATCCATGGGGCAAGACTGGTTATGATCCTGTTCCTAAAAAGAAGTGCAATCACCATCAAAATACATAAAGCTAAAATTGTAATTTATAATTCTTGACTGCCTCAAGAAAACAAGGCATATCTTCAATATACTATTGAAACTCAAAACAAAAAATGTATTTTTACATAAAATAAAAAATAATGACACACGCTTTAAACATAGTTTGGAACCCATCAGAAGGTATTGATTTAGGTTTTTTTATAATCCGTTTCTACAGCCTAATGTTTGTAATTGCATTTGGATTGGGTTGGTACATCATGAAAAACATCTATGACCGTGAAAATGAATCTATCGAAAAATTAGACTCACTTTTCATTTGGACTGTACTTGCAACATTGCTAGGAGCCCGTTTAGGTCACGTTCTCTTTTACGACTGGGAATACTTCCGCAATCATTTATTAGAAATATTCTTACCAATAAGAGAAAATATTAACGGTACTTTATTTGGATTTATTTCAGGATGGGAATTCACTGGATTTCAAGGATTAGCAAGTCATGGCGCAGCAATTTCGATAATAATAGCCATGTACTACTACAGCAAAAAAGTATTAAAAAGACCATTATTATGGATTTTAGACCGTGTGGTTATCGCTGTTGCGAGTGGTGCTATTTTTGTAAGATTAGGTAATTTTTTTAATTCTGAGATTATAGGAAAAGAGACTAGTTCCGCTTTTGGAATTAAGTTTATTCGTGATCAATTCAGTCCTAGAGATGCTGTAAGTGCAACTCAAATAGCAAATCCAAACGAGGCATATCATGCTATTGCAACTAACCCACAATTTGCCAATTTACTGGAACAAGTTCCGGCTAGACATCCAGCTCAGCTGTATGAAGCATTTTGTTATATTTTTGTTTTTGCGATATTGTTCTTATTGTATTGGAAAACAGATACAAGACAAAAATCAGGTTTCTTATTCGGTCTTTTTCTAGTATTATTATTTTCTGTACGTATTGTTGTTGAATTTGTAAAAGAAAGTCAAGGCGGATTTGAAAGTTCTTTAGGGTTACTTTCAACTGGACAATGGTTAAGTATTCCCTTTATACTTATTGGACTTTATTTTATTTTCACAGCTAAAAAACCCGTTAACATTTAATATTTGTCTTAAAATATAATCAGACATAACAAAAAAAAGCTTCCGTATTCGGAAGCTTTTTTTGTTTTATCTCTTTAGCGAAAAATGAGATTTAAACTCCTTAGAAATATTGTCTTCTGTGTATTCGACAACAAACCAATAATCATTTCCCGGCATTGGACGACCGTTATAAGTACCGTCCCAACCAATTCCGTTAGGCCTAATTTCTTTTAGTAATTTACCATAACGGTCAAATATGCGAATTCTAGAAGCAACATCCGCTTGCAGTTCAAATATATTCCATCTGTCATTATAGCCATCTGCATTAGGGGTAAAAAATTTAGGATAGCCAATAACTAAAATATTATCATTTCGGTATTCACTACAACCATTTACGTCTTTAACCGTAATAGCATGTGTTCCCACAGAAACCATTTTAAAAATAGCTTCTTCCTGCAATGGACCATCATCCATTTGATACAAATAATTGGCCCCCAATGGATCTGTGATGGTGACTATTTGATCGTCGGAAAATGCGTCAGTAACAGTCCAGCCCAAACTCAAAATTGCGTTTGATGGATTTACGGTGACGTTTATTATTTTAGCGGTTGGTGCACAGGCTTGACCTGGATTTGGAGTAAAATAATAAGCTCCACTATTTACATTATCAATGCTTGAGGGCGCCCAAGTTCCAACTATCCCATTAGGTGACATAGTATTCAAACTAGGCGGTACCTCACCGGAGCAAATTGAAAAATCGGTAAAATTAGGATCAACTGGTCCGACTGTAACAGCTAACGTTTTAGTTTTCGCACAAGGAAAAAGTCCGGGGTTTGGAGTGAAAACATAATTTGTTGTGCCCGCTGTTGCCGTATTTACTTTAGCCGGAGACCAAGTTCCCGGAATTGCAGGACTATCTTCAGAACTAGTAGATAAATTTATTGTTGTTTCATTAATACAATAGGATGTTGGAATTAACGTAAATGTAGGCGTTATTGTGGAACTACCACAGGCTACACTACAAGTTTTAGATGCTGGAGGAATACAAGGAAAACCAACAACAGAAGTTATTGTCACGGTAACGGATTGACCAGGCAATACACCAGGCACTGTCAGGCTTGAATTATTTGCATTACCTATAAATAATGGACCTCCTGCTATTGAATAAGAATAATTATAAGCATTAGAAGGATGGTATAAAATATTTGCCCAATCAAAATAAATTGAATTGGGAGAAGGGTAGGTACAATTGATAAACTGAATGGTATCATAGGTATCAGCAACCACATTCACCACGATTTCAGCTTTAGGACTCTCGACAGTGCCGTCGGATTGACTTACATAGTATGTCGTTTGACCGGGATTAGTTGTTGAAGGAGTAGGCGCTATTGAGCTTCCAGTACCCCCAGTTACATCAGTACCATACCAAATTAAAGTAGCACCAGTAGAAGCAGTAGCAGTTAAAGCAGTTGCGGTACTATTTTGACATAAATAGACTAGAGAAGTGACAGTAGGTGCTAGCGGAGCAAAATTCATATTCCCTGTAGCGGATTTATCTGCTGAAAACAACATCAAAGAATCCTTTCCTTTGTTATTTAAAGAAATATTAGACTCAAGCCTTAAAGTTTCATTTCTTGTATTTGCGAAAATAGCATTATGGAATAAAAATGCGATTAACAACAAATAAGCTAATGACCTGAACTTTTTTTTCATTATTCGTGAGTTTTAAATTTGAGCAAACGTAAAAAAAGCTCATTAAATCAATAGCCCGTAAATATATAAATTTACCTAGTGTAATAAACTAAAAAACAAGATATTGTTGACCTATTCAAGAATAGCAAACCAAAAAAAAAGTTCCGTACGCTTCATAAAACTTCGTTTAATGCGATAAACTCATCTTGAAATTAATACTAATAACTAACGGTCACAATTACTTAAAATAATTAAAATGGCACTTTTAAACCGAATTCTAAATTAACCGAATTAAAACCATTATTCAACGGCTGCAGTCCAGCATTAGAAAGATGGCCAAAATTAGGTCTAAACTCTAAAATAGAATTGTATATTTTCAACGAAAACCCTACACATAAAACACTGGAAAAAGCAAATCCCTTAGAAAGTCTTTCCGTCTCCGTATCGGTAATCATAGGCCCAGTGCTAGCCAACATAAAAACATTTAATCTTTCAGACAAAGGCTTAGAAACTATCAGTCCAAAATTTAAACTATAATTTTTAATATTTTTCAACTTGCCATATTCCAACCTTTTTTCTTGATAATTTGGAACATCTACCTTAACGTAATACAAATTTAAAAGCTGATGTTCCGCAAAATCAACTTGCGGTTGGACTAGAAATTCATATTTCATTTTTTCTGATTCCTTAATTACTGTACAAAACTGCAATTTAAAATAACGACTACTATAGTTATAGTCTTTATTTTTAATATCATTCCCAAAACCATAATATACCCCAAGTGACATACTATGCTTTACATCCTGCGCATGTACTGCAGAAAAAATAAGCAATAACAATAAAGCAAAGCGCATATTTGTAATCATGATCAGTCTTATTAAAAAAACATATCCTACCAGATAATGCTATTAAAAATAATCAATTTAAAATTGATTGAAACAAAAATTATAAACAAAAAAAAGGCCCAACTTGCGTTGGGCCTTTTTAAATATGTTAAGAACATCTTAGCTTTCTTGATGTTGTTTTTCAATTAATTTTTTATCTTCTCTAGAGATTGTATCTACCAATACTGGAGTTGCAATAAATAATGAAGAATAAGTTCCAACAACAATACCTATAAGCATTGCAAAGATAAATCCTCTAATAGATTCTCCACCAAAAACAAACATTATTGCCAATACACCAATCATCGTTAACGAAGTATTAATTGTTCTTGACATTGTTGAGTTTATTGATTTGTTTACAATTTCTGAAAAAGTACCTTTAGTATTACCATCTAAGAATTCACGAACCCTATCAAATACAATTACAGTATCATTCATAGAATATCCAATTACAGTAAGAATTGCAGCGATAAAATGTTGGTCAATTTCCATACCGAAAGGCATAAACTTGTAGCATAAAGAATAAATCCCCAATACAAATATAACATCATGCGCTACAGCTGCGATTGCACCTAAACCATATTGCCATTTTCTAAAACTTACTAGCAAATACAAGAATACAATTAGCATAGCTCCAAGAACCGCCCAGTATGCATTAGTTTTAATATCTTCAGCTACAGTAGGTCCTACTTTTGATGCTTGTACAACACCGTATTTTTTACCTGCGTATGCATTTACAAATTTATCATACGTTATATCTGCAGAAAAATGATTTTTTAAACTTTCAAACAATAGTTTATTTACCTCTTGATCAGCCTCTACACCGTGATCTTCAACTTTATATTTAGTTGTAATTTTCAATTGATTATCATTACCAAATATTTTAGCTTCAGCACTACCAAATACCTTGGTAAGCTCTTCTTTTACAGCTCCTGCTTCAACTGGTTTTTCAAAACGAACCTGAAATGTTCGTCCTCCAACGAAATCAACACCTTGATCCAGTTTATTTGTTGCTAATGAAACAACGCTCACAACAACTACAATTGCTGAAAACAAATAAGCCCATTTTTTAACTTTCAAGAAATCGAAATCGAAATTTGTAAAAAAGTTTTTAGAAAAATTAGTTACAAATGTTAAATCAGCTTTTTTACTAATGTTTTTATCAATGAAGATTCTTGCAATAAAGATTGAAGTAAACAATGATGTTACAATACCAATTAACAATGTAGTTGCAAAACCTTTTATTGGTCCTGAACCAAAAATAAATAATACAGCACCAATTAAGATGTGCGTAACGTTCGCATCTACAATAGAACGCATTGCACCTGTCCAACTATAAGAAGATTTTACTGCTTCATCTAGTGATTTCCCATCTCTTAATTCTTCTTTTGCTCTTTCATAAATAATGATATTAGCATCCACTGCTGTACCCATCGTCAAAACGATACCTGCAATACCAGGCAATGTAAGAACGGCACCTAAACTTGCTAAGATTCCAAAAAGGAACAGTAAGTTAACCGCTAATGCAATATTAGCATACCAACCTGCTTTACCGTAATAAACCATCATCCAAAGCGATACTAAAAGTAACCCTACTATTGCTGAATTTGTACCGTGATCGATAGCTTCTTGACCTAAGGATGGACCTACCACTTCTGACTGAACAATATCAGCAGATGCAGGAAGTTTACCCGCTCTCAATACATTTGCTAAATCTTTAGTTTGTGTAACATCAAAAGATCCTGAAATTTCAGATCTACCTCCAGCAATTGGCCCACTAGATACTCCTGGTGCTGAATAAACAATATCATCAAGAACAATAGCAATATTACTTTTTTGTGTATAGGCTCTTCCTGTTAATTCTTCCCAAGCTTTTGCACCTTGACCATTCATTTGCATAGAAACAGCTGGCTTTCCTAACTGATCAAAAGTATCTTTTGCATCAGTAACAACTCCACCACTCATTGCAGCTACGTTATCTCTATTTCCTTTTAATGCATATAATTCTACTGACTCAATATCTTTTCCTTTTGCATCTTGAATGATAGAAGGAATACCCCAAACAAATTTAACGTAACGTTGATCTGCAGTCAATAAATTTTTAACATCTTGTCTTTTAAAGTAACCATTTACTGTTGCTGTATCTTGTGGTGAGAAAAGACCTAAAACTGGTCCTCCACCTTGAGCGATAATTTTATCAAGTAAAGGGTTATTTCCTTTTTTAGTAGCCGATGAATCTTTACCATCTGCTAATAAAGCACTCAATGAATCTTTAACTACTGGCTTAGACTCTACTGTAGTAATTTCGGTTTTTTTCAATACCTCATTTGCAGCCATTAAGAAATTACCAATTTCATCAACTTTGTAAGTTTCCCAAAACTCTAATTGCGCAGTACTTTGCAGTAATTTTTTAATTCTGTCTACATCTTTAGCACCTGGAAGTTCAACAAGGATTTGTCCTGTCTCTCCTAATTTTTGAATATTAGGTTGAGTAACTCCAAATTTATCTATCCTTTTTCTTAGTACTCCAAAAGCACTTTCAACAGATTCATCAACTTTTCTTTTAATTACTTTTTGAACTTCAGAATCTGACATTTGAAAATCTACTCCACCTTCACCTTGCAAACTTCTGTTTGCAAAAATATCTGGAGAAGCTAATTTCACAGTTCCTTTTGAATTAGCTTCAAAAGCATCAAAAAACTTGTCTAGGTAAGGCTTATTACCTTGTACTTCTGCCGTAGCATCAGCCAAAGACTTATTGAAAACTGGGTTTTTAGAATTATTAGATAATCCTTTCAATATATCCTTAACAGAAATTTGAAGTATCACGTTGATACCTCCTTCTAAGTCAAGACCTTTGTTAATTTGCTTATCACTTACTTCATTGAAGGTGAATTTTGTAAACCCAAGGTTAAATACGCTTTCCTTACCTATGGAATCCAAATATTTTGTTTCTTTTTCAGAATTACCTGCAGCATAAGCTTTGGCATCATTTTTTACTTTGCTTGCGACAAAAGTGAAAGAAAGTTGGTAAATACTCACCAATGCAAATAGAATTGCGAAAAATTTAATAAGTCCTTTATTCTGCATTATTACTAAAAATTAATTATTTTATATTTATTTGTTTATTTTCAACTCTTATAAAAGAACCCCTGACTACGATTTCGCTTCTAAAAAAGAAAACCAAGAATTATATTATTTATTTTTAACCGAGCAAATATATAATTAACGTTAAGATTAACCAATTTATTTATTAATTAATCTCAAAAAAAAGACTGCTAAAGTGCAGTCTTCTTTATTATATAAGGTATTGATTAACCTAAAATTGATTTAAGTGCATCGTTCATTGCTCGAACGGCCACTGCGCTTTTAGCAAACACGGCCTTCTCTTTATCATTTAGCTCAATCTCAATAATTTCTTCAACACCATTTTTACCTATTATACAAGGTACACCGATACAAATATCGTTTTGCTCGTACTCCCCTTCAACAAAAACAGAACAAGCAATCATTTTCTTTTGGTCATTCAAAATACTATCCACCAAATAAGCAACTGATGCTCCTGGCGCATACCAAGCTGATGTTCCTAAAAGACCTGTAAGCGTTGCTCCACCAACCATAGTATCAGCAGCTACTTTCTCTAAAGCCTCCTCTGAAAGAAACTGAGATACTGGAATACCATTATAAGACGCTAAACGTGTCAAAGGAATCATCGTAGTATCACCATGTCCTCCAATAACCATAGCCGAAATATCATTAGCTGGTTTACCCAAAGCCATTGACAAGTATGTTCTAAAACGTGAGCTATCAAGAGCTCCACCCATTCCTATAATTCTATTTTTTGGTAACCCAGTAGATTTAAGAGCTAGATATGTCATGGTATCCATTGGGTTTGAAACCACTACTATAATAGCATTTGGTGAATGAACCAATACATTTTCCACAACCGTTTTTACGATTCCTGCATTAATTCCTATCAATTCTTCGCGAGTCATTCCTGGTTTTCTAGGAATCCCTGAAGTAATAACTACCACACTACTATCAGCAGTTTTAGAATAATCATTAGTAACACCCGAAACTCTAGTGTTAAACCCTGTATTTGTAGCACATTGCATAATATCTAACGCTTTCCCTTCGGCAAAACCTTCTTTAATATCTAACAATACTACTTCACTTGCAATTCCTCTATAAGAAATTACGTCTGCACAAGTTGCTCCTACATTTCCTGCTCCTACAATAGTAACTTTCATCTTTATATATGTATTTCTGGTTAGTTAGTTGATTCGTATATTTTTATTATGCGTCAATATTAGCATAAACAGCATTTTTTTCAATAAATTCTCTTCTTGGTGGTACTTCATCTCCCATCAACATAGAGAAAACTCTGTCCGCTTCAGCTAAACTATCAATAGTTACCTGACGTAAGGTTCTGAAACTCGGATCCATTGTAGTTTCCCACAATTGCTCTGCATTCATTTCCCCAAGACCTTTATAACGCTGAATACCTGCGCTTCCACCCATTCTTTCATTGGCTTGATCTCTCTGTGCATCATTCCAAGCATATTCTTTCTTATTTCCTTTTTTAACTAAATATAAAGGTGGTGCAGCTATATAAACATGCCCTTCTTCAATTAGTTCCTTCATAAATCTAAAAAAGAATGTAAGTATTAAAGTAGAAATGTGGCTACCATCGACATCGGCATCACACATAATAATTACTTTATGGTAACGCAACTTAGAAATATTCAATGCTTTACTATCCTCTTCAGTACCAACAGTAACTCCTAGTGCTGTAAAAATATTTCTAATCTCTTCGTTTTCAAAAACTTTGTGATGCATTGCTTTCTCCACATTCAAAATCTTACCACGTAATGGCAAAATAGCTTGAAAAGCTCGGTCACGACCTTGTTTAGCCGTTCCCCCTGCCGAATCTCCCTCGACAAGATACACTTCACATTTTGCAGGATCTTGCTCTGAACAATCAGAAAGTTTACCTGGCAATCCACCGCCACCCATTACGGTTTTACGCTGAACCATTTCACGTGCTTTCTTAGCCGCATGACGTGCTTGTGCTGCAAGAATTACCTTTTGAACAATGATTCGAGCATCATTTGGATTTTCTTCCAAATAATTTTCTATCATTTCACTTACCGCTTGACTTACAGGAGAAACAACTTCTCTATTTCCAAGTTTCGTTTTAGTTTGTCCTTCAAATTGTGGTTCCGCAACTTTTACAGATATAATAGCTGTAAGTCCCTCACGGAAATCATCCCCAGAGATGTCAAATTTTAATTTGTCCAACATTCCCGAAGCATCTGCATATTTCTTAAGAGATCTAGTTAAACCAGTTCTAAAACCTTGTAAGTGCGTTCCTCCTTCGTGTGTATTGATATTATTTACATAAGAAAAGATATTCTCTGTGTAACTTGTATTATATATCAAGGCTACCTCAACTGGAATTTCCCCTTTTTCATGGTCCATAGAGATTACGTGCGCAATAATAGGCTCACGATTCCCGTCTAAATAACGTATGTATTCTTTTAAACCTTCATCAGAATGAAAAACTTCAGAAACAAAATTCCCGTCTTTATCTAATTCTCTTTTATCCGTAAATGTAATTGTGATTCCTTTATTAAGGTATGACAATTCACGCATACGAGCTGATAAAGTATCGTATGCAAACTCAGTTGTTTGAGTAAAAATAGTTTCATCAGGATAAAAAGTAACGATTGTTCCTCTTTTCGTTGTTTCTCCAATTTGTTTTACTGGATAAAGCGCTTTTCCTTTTTCATATTCTTGTTGATACACTTTTCCGTCACTACTATGAACAGTTGCTGTAAGATGATTTGATAGTGCATTTACTACCGAAACCCCTACACCGTGCAGTCCACCAGAAACTTTATAAGAGTCTTTATCAAACTTACCTCCAGCACCAATTTTAGTCATTACAACCTCTAATGCCGAAACTCCTTCTTTTTTATGAATCCCTACCGGAATACCACGACCATTATCTTCAACAGTAATCGAACCATCTTCGTTAATATCAACGCTAATGGTATCACAATAACCACCCATCGCTTCATCGATAGAGTTATCCACTACCTCATAAACTAAATGATGAAGTCCTCGAACCCCCACATCTCCAATATACATCGACGGACGCATTCTTACATGCTCCATTCCTTCTAATGCCTGAATACTATCTGCTGAATAATTGTCCTTCTTGATTTCTTCGCTCATATGATTTATTCTAATAATGTAATTTCGTCTAACACGCAAATATATAAAAATGTAAACTATATAACCGTTAAAATAGCGTTTTAAGATGTTAAGTTATTAACATCTTATTGATTTTTTCGCATAAAAAAACGCTCTCCAAATAGAGAACGTTCTTCTTTTTCATCAAACTTCATTTTTTTCTAAACATTTACGCCAGCCTTAGCAATTTCAGTATCTGCCTTTACGTGTGCCGAATTTGCTCTTCCACTTGGGTCTTGATTTTCCTGCCATTTCGGAATCCATTTTCTAACCGTTTGTGCCGCACTAACTTGCGGATAGTGTTTGTGAAAAATAGATCGGTAAAAATAGGCCTCTTTCGTAACTGGCGAATTGTATGGAAATTCCGCAATCGCTCCAGATAACTGTTCGTCGGTAACTTGAGAAGCACAATACTCTATCAATTGGTCTATCCAGTTGTAACCTACCCCATCAGAAAACTGTTCTTTTTGTCTCCATAACACCTCTGCAGGTAAATACGGATCTTCTGGAGTATCAAATGCTTTTCTTAATATGTATTTTTCTTTGCCATCATATGTTTTAGGCTGCTTCTCTTCTGGTTTAATACGCATTGCCACTTCCAAAAATGCCTTGTCCAAAAACGGTACTCTTGCTTCCAGTCCGTGAGCCATCGTAGATTTGTCAGCCCTTAATAAATCAGCCGTGAATAATTTCTGCACTCTTTCAATGGTTTCTTTTTGGAATTCTACCGCAGAAGGCGCACTTCTAAAGTACAAATAACCGCCAAAAATCTCATCAGCTCCTTCACCTGACAACACTACTTTTACTCCTGAATCACTAATTGCTTTTGACAAAAAATACATGGGCGTACTGGCTCTTATTGATGTCAAATCATAAGTTTCCAAATGCCAAATTAATTTATCCAAGATTTTTATACCGTCTTCAACTGTAAAATAAATTTCATGATGCTCAGTACCTAAAAAATCAGCTACTTTTCTTGCCGCTAAAACATCCGGAGCATCTGCATCTAATCCTATCGAAAATGAATGTAGTTTTTTCCCTTCCTCTGCCAACAATCTCGAAGCAATTGCAGACGTTAATGACGAATCCAAACCTCCTGACAACAAAACTCCGATAGGCACATCACTCATTAAACGCTTGCGAGTAGCCTCCGTCAAAGTAGTCCGAATTAATTCTAAGTCTAAGTTTTGATCAGCCTTTTCATAATCTTCGTATACTGGTCTATAATATTTAACAAAACCTGTTTTTTGCGTATAATAATGTCCTGGAGGAAAAGTAGAAAATGTTTTACATTGATCAGCGATAGATTTCATTTCTGAAGTGAAATAAATCCTACCTCTTTCATCTAAACCGTAATACAATGGCTTTACTCCTAACGGATCTCGAGCGGCGATAAAATCATCTCCGTTTATCACAACAAAAGCAAAATCACCATCTATCTTATTACAAAAATCATAACCAAATTCCTCGTATAAATGAACAATCACCTCCGAATCTGATTTTGTTCTAAAAGCGTGCTCTTTCAGAATACCATCTCTTAGTGCTTGATGATTGTAGACCTCACCATTATGAACTACATAAGCAGTGCTACTCCCTTGAATAGGCTGTTTACCTGAATGCAAATCGATGATCGACAAACGTTCATGACTTAAAATATGTCCGTTTTCCATAACGTGTAAATCACTTTCGTCAGGGCCACGGTGTGACATACTTTTTGAAAGCTTTTTTACCAGTTCCTCATCTTTTCCTTTTCCTATAATGGCCAGTATTCCACACATAATTCTACTATTTTCTTTGTTTTGATAAATCAAAGATGCGTTAGCGGTTATAAATACAAAACACAAGCAAGATATTTAGTTATACTTGAAAACCAAAAACAAGCAAATACAATAAAAATGAAATTAAAATAGACATAATCTAAAGGATTAGACTACAAATTGTAAAAGCTACTTTTAAGAAGTTTGTTTATTTGACTTTTACTCCTTTTAAATAGGTATTTGAAGGCTTCATTCTCAGAATTTCACTTTCTCGGATTGTCATAATATCTTTATTATACAAAACAAAGTCGGCCCATTTACCCACTTCAAGACTTCCTTTTTCTTTTTCTTCGAAATTAGAATAAGCAGCCCAAATAGTCATCCCTTTTAAGGTTTCCTCTCTCGTCAATGCATTTTCCATCTGGAAACCATCTCTAGGATACCCTTTACTATCTTTTCTAGCAACTGCCGCATGAAAAGTCAACATCGGATTCACTTCTTCGACAGGAAAATCAGTACCAAGGGCGATAACGCCCGCTTTTTTAAGTAATTTTTTATAAGCATAAGCATTTTTCAAACGCTCTTTTCCTAATCTTTGTCCTGCCCAGTACATATCTGAAGTAGCGTGCGTGGGCTGAACAGAAGGAATAATCCCCATTTTAAAATAATCAAAATCAGCCTCTTGTATTACTTGTGCGTGCTCAATTTTCCAGCGCCTGTCTTTTTTACCTTCTAAAGCGGCTTTATACACTTTCAATATTACTGTATTTGCAGAATCTCCAATTGCATGCGTATTTAGCTGAAAAGAAGAAGCTGCGATTCTATTTGCAATCACTTTCATATCCGTAATTGGAGTAATTAATGCACCATATTGTTCCGGACTGTCTGAATACGGTTTATGCAAGCAGGCGCCACGAGAACCTAGAGCACCGTCACCATACATCTTAAAAGAGCGAACATCAAGGTTATCCGTTTTGTAAATACCTTTTTTTAGATACAAATCCATGTTTTTTTGATTAACCGTAATCATTGCGTAGACATTAAGCTTCATCGCCTTTGCCTTTTGCAAGCTGTCCATTAAATCAATAACTTGAGGATCTAAACCAGCATCATTTACCGTAGTCAATCCATATTCGAACATTATTTTTTCAGCCTCCAACAATGCTGCTATTTGTGTTTTTCTGCTTGGTTTCGGAATTATATTAAAGACCAACTCCATTGGGTTATCAATTAAAATACCTGTTGGCTCTCCATTCACAATTTCTATCTGTCCGCCAATTGCTTTTGTGTCTTTTGTAATATTTGCTAATGCCAATACTTTACTGTTCACAACAATCGCGTGACCATCAACTCTATTTAGCACTACGGGAGTATTTGGAAAATACTTGTCTAAAATGGCTTTGGAAGGAAATTCTTTAACTTCCCAATCGTTTTGGTCCCAACCATTTCCAACAATAAATTTAAGGTTTTTCTTTTTTTGAAATGCCTGAATTCGACTTATCACTTCATTCATACTTTTAGTCCCCCTTAAATCGACCTCCTGCAGACTAAGTCCGTAGCCGTAAAAATGACAGTGCGCATCAATTAAACCTGGATAGATAAATCCTCCCTTAGCATCTATAGTATTATCAGACTTATACTTATTGCGTATCTCACCATTTGTACCTATGGCAACTATTTTACCATCATTGATAGCCATTGCCGAAGCAGTATCAAAAGAGTCGTTTACAGTATATATAGTGGCATCACTAATTATTGAATCTACAACGGTTTTGTCCTTTTTTAAACAAGAAACAAGAGTGAACAAAGTAAGAATTAAAATATAGCGTTTCATATTGTGCGGTTTAGATACGCTAATATAAAAAAGAAGAGCAAATAAAAAACAACAACTCCCTATTATTTTCGTAGCACCTAGTCCTAAAACTTCATTTTTTACTTCAATATATTTACACCAGTCTAAACATTCAAGAAAAACCAACCCTAAAAAAGACAATTGACCAATCCCGCCATATACTGGTTCAAACAAAAAAACGCTCTCATAAATGAGAACGTTTCCTTAACTAATTATAAATAAACTTTAATTTACGCTTTTGAATAAGCATCAGAATGCACATTAGCAACTGCTCTTCCAGAAGGATCATTCATGTTTTTGAAAGCTTCATCCCATTCCAATGCGATTTTTGTACTACAAGCCACGCTAGCTTCCTGCGGCACGCATAAGGCTGCAGCATCACTTGGAAAATGTTCATGAAAAATAGAACGGTAGTAATATTCCTCTTTAGATGTAGGTGTTTGTAATGGGAAACGGAATTTAGCATTTGCTAATTGCTCATCAGTTACCTCAACAGCTACTACTTCTTTTAATTTATCAATCCAACCATATCCTACTCCATCACTAAACTGTTCTTTTTGTCTCCAAGCAACACTTGGCGGCAACATATCTTCAAAAGCTTTACGAACTACCCATTTTTCCATTGGGTGTTCTTTGTTGATCATTTTGTCTTGTGGGTTGGTTCGCATCGCTACATCCATAAACTCTTTGTCTAAGAATGGAACACGTCCTTCAATTCCCCAAGCCGCTAAACTTTTATTCGCTCTTAAACAATCGTACATGTGTAATTTTCCTAATTTACGTACGTTTTCTTCATGGAATTCCTGTGCGTTTGGCGCTTTGTGGAAATATAAATATCCTCCAAATAACTCATCAGCACCTTCACCAGACAGTACCATTTTGATACCCATTGATTTAATTACTCTTGCCATTAACCACATTGGAGTTGATGCTCTAATAGTAGTTACGTCATATGTTTCTAAGTTATAAATTACGTCTTTAATCGCATCTAAACCTTCTTGAATTGTAAATTTAATTTCGTGGTGAATCGTTCCAATATGATCTGCTACAATTTGAGCTGCAGCTAAATCTGGCGAACCTTCAAGTCCTACAGAGAAAGAGTGCAATTGCGGGTACCAAGCATCAGCAGTATCTCCTGACTCAATACGTTTTTGAGCATATTTTTTGGCTACAGCCGAAGTAATAGACGAATCCAGTCCTCCAGAAAGTAATACTCCATAAGGTACATCACTCATCAATTGTCTGTGAACCGCAGCTTCTAATGCTACTTTAATATCTTCGATTTTTGTTTCGTTGTCTTTTACCGCATCAAATTCAGTCCAGTCTCTTTTGTACCATTGAACAAATTCACCATCCTTACTAGTCATGTAATGTCCCGGAGGAAACAACTGTATTTTTGTACAATATCCTTCTAATGCTTTCAACTCTGAAGCTACATAAAAAGTTCCATGTTGATCCCAGCCAATGTACAATGGAATAATTCCCATATGATCACGTGCGATAAAATACTCATCTTTATCTACATCATAAATAGCAAATCCAAAAATCCCGTTCATTTCATCAACAAAATGAGGTCCTTTTTCTTTGTAAAGCGCTAGAATAACTTCACAGTCACTTTCTGTTTGAAAGTTGTATTTACCTTCAAATTGTTTACGTAATTCTCTGTGGTTGTAAATTTCACCATTAGCAGCCAAAATCAATTTTCCATCCTCACTTAACAACGGTTGCTTTCCTGAAGCTGGATCTACAATTGCCAAACGCTCATGAGACATGATTGCTTTTTCATCACTGTAAATTCCGCTCCAGTCTGGTCCACGATGACGAATGATTTTAGACATTTCTAACACTTGCGGTCTTAAAACTTCCGCTTTTTGTTTTAGATCAAAGGCACATACTATTCCACACATAACTATATATTTTAAACTGTTTTATTTATTTTGATAAGACAAAGATGCAATTACAGTTACAATTACAAAACACAAACAACCTATTTGATTATAAATATAAACCATATATGTAAATTATATGTGAAATTGTAACTAAAAGAAGTGTAAGAATAGTTTTCAAGTTGAAAATAGCAATTTCATAATGTCTTCTATAATCATATGAGCATCTAAGAGGAGCAACTGCAGTGAATATTATGCAATCTCTTCTATCAAATACTTCGTTCCATTAATTTCGAATGTAAATCCAACTGTATTCCCCATCAATTTATTTCCCAATGGTGATTGTGGAGACAAGGCGATAACATTAACTCCTTCAATATTTATTTTAGGTAATGCGAGACTAAGGTATAAGTATATTCCGTTTGCTTTCACTAAACTCCCTACGACTATGGTTCCGGCAACTTTAGAAGAGTCAATTTTATCCAAGACTGCTTTCTGCGTAACGACTTCTCGTAGTTTATTATTCAGTTTTTCCTGCTCAAGATGCATCATGGATAGTGCTGTTTCATGCTTGTCTCCAGCAGACCCTTTAGCATCATTTTTTGAATCTTCGGTCAGTGCCGCTATCATATCTCTAAAAACATCAATTCTGTCCTGAACGAGTTGTAAGTAATACTGATATATCTTTTCTTTAAAAGTCATGTTTTTTCATTTTAGAAGACAACAAGCAAAAATCAATAAACCCTTAAAGCTTGCTCTACGCGACCAAAGTTAGAGTAATATTCTAAAAATGCCTCATCTTTTTTAAAACCTATTTTAATTTATTTTCAAAATTTTAACATGAATTATTATCTTTATAAAAACACAATTGATAATTTTAACATTCTAATCATTTAATATACACTATGAAAAAATCGACAGTAGTAGCCACATTAGCTTTTGCTTTTACAATGCTTTTATCTTCAAATGCAAATGCTCAAAAATTTCCTGATCTAGATAAAAGTCCTATGGATGCGGCTTCATATCCTAACGATTATAAGAATGCTGACAAACTTGCAAAAGTAATCTATAGCAGACCGCAACTAAAAGGACGCAGTATTAACGAACTTGCTCCAGCAGGTAAAGTATGGAGAACAGGTGCAAATGAAGCAACAGAAATCACGCTTTACAAAGACATGAAATTAGGAGAAAATAAAGTTAAGGCAGGTACTTATACTTTATATGCTATTCCAGAAAAAGACAGCTACACTATAATTATCAATAAAGACTTGAATGTTTGGGGTTCCTACTCCTACAAAGAAGCCAATGATGTTGCTCGATTAAAAGTTCCCGTAACTGAGGGCGCTGATTCATTAGAGTCTTTTTCTATGGTTTTCACCAAAGCAGATAAAGGTATCATTCTAAACTTAGGATGGGATAAAGTTAGAGTTGCAGTTCCATTTACTGAATAACACTATTTTTAGAATATACAAAAAATGGCTTCCCATATAGGAAGCCATTTTTTTATGCTGTCGTTTTAGCTTATTAAAGCCAAATTAAAAATCAAATTTATAGTTTGCACCTACCACGATTTGAAAACCTTGAACACGGTAATTCAACCATTTTTGATAATCATTATTCGATATATTATTCGCTCTTACAAAACCGGTCAACTGACTGTTGTATTTATAACCTATGTGCGCATTAGCATCAAAATAACTATCTAATATTACTGGAGAAGAGTTTAATGCAAAAGCGGTATTCGATTGAATATCTTTACGCTCTCCTACATAAAAAACAGTAGCTCCAGCAAACCATTTTTGAGTAATATTAACATCAATACTAGAATTTAATTTAACGGTTGGCAAATTCCAAGCTTCTTGCTGGAAATCGTTTGTATAACTATTGACAGTTCCACTGATACCAAAAGTTACATTATCTGAAAAATCAGCTTTCAAGTCTGCAGATAAACTTAAAGTTTTCATATCATCATAAACGACTTTAAATGAATTCCCATACTCATAATCTTCATTTGATGCATTTTCACTGTAATCATTACTTTTATACAATGCTTTATTTTTTTCGTTCACATAAGACCCGCGAATATTATAACTCACGTTGTTCACTATTTTCCCTTTTAAACCAGCATAAACATCATATTGCTTGTCTGTAGGCGCAATATTCAAGGTTGGTGACAAGAATGTATTTTCATTAGCAAAATCCATATAAGAATTTTGCTCTAAGTTTCCTTCGGCACCAGCATAAAAAATCATTAAGTCCCCAACTACCTTGTAAGAAGCACTAATTTGAGGATACAAATACAATTTATTATCACTGTTTTCATTATCTAAACTATAGAAAACTTTAGCACCGATATTCAACGTCCAATCCTCTTTTTGCATCACAAAACTAGGCGCAATACCAAAATTTGTATACCCGTATTTTAACGGTTGAACATTATTCCTGTAATATTCCTTAAAACTACCACCTACATAGTCAACTATTACATCTGTTTTAACTGACTCGTCCATCACGTCAAATTGCAAAGACGGCTTGATGTAAAATCTGTTTTCAGATGAACCTAATGCATCCGTAAAACGATTAAACTTCATGCTTGCTTCATTCAACACACCTTCATTAAAATCAACTTTACCCCCAAAAGAAATCGTGTTATAGGTATGCTGTGGGTCAATTCCATAAATCAAATCTGATCTATCAGACGCATTTAAAGAAGCTCCAAAATTTTCCGGTAATCCATACCAGTTATAGATCTGATTTTTATACCCTAAATCCACATTCCAAGACATATCATTATAGTTAGCCCCATAAGTCAAATCGATTGACGAGTCATAAAAGCGATCGTCTAACTCTGCACTGCTTATTCCCCCTTGCGAAGAAAGATGACGAAACATTCCGCCTACGTAATCATTATTATCGAGCTCTTGGTTGACAAACAATTCGGCATTTAAAGTTCTGTAACTTCCAAATCCAAGTGTCGCATAATTATCATACATATGCTCTTGTTTTGTCTTTTCTACACCTTCCGCTTTTCCTTTTGAAGGTGTAAAAGTAGAGGCAACTGGAAAAGAGAAAATAGAATATTTAATTGTTTCTTTTTTAGCATTCCCTTCATCATCCAGAACTGGAGTCTCCTGTACCTTGAAAGCATCTGAAACTGCAGGAGTATAAGGTTTCACAACGTTTACAACCTCAGAACCTATATTTTCTTCTTTCTTTTGTGCGAAAGAAACCTGAAGTACTAGAAGTAAAAAGGCAATTGTTATTTTATTTTGGAAATTAAATTTCATGTATTTTTGTTTTATTATAAAAAAGGCATCTACAAGGCTGTTTTCTTGCTTCCGGCATTTTGTACTTTATCTAATCTTTTTTCTTTTATCTTATTTTTTAAACTACTTCCCATTCTCCCTGCGCAACAAATTGAGATTCTCCTCCAATATTTATATCAAATAGATTCTCCTCTAGTTGCCCTTCAAAATATATTTGAGAATTTCGATTGATGCATTCTCCTTGGTTGTTCACCATTTTTATTTTAGTTGAGTGATATTTTAATAAAAAAGCTTGCAAACAAGTACTAGCACTTCCTGTTGCTGCATCTTCTATAAGCTGATTGTTTTCAATACACAACATTCTACTCGTAAGCATTTCATTTTCTAAAGTAAAAAAATACAAAGCTTTGTGGTCCGTTTTACATTTTGCTTTAAGCCATTCTGCAGTTTTATCTTTATCTATTTTGACCGCGTTCAAAGTCTCTTTATCTTTCAGCGGTACCATTACAAAAGCACTTCCTGTAGTTACTTCCTGAACCACAAAACGATTATCAAAATCAGTCACACTCAAATTACTAAAAGACGCAAAATCTTCCTTCATAAAAACATCCAGAAAATCTGGTTGAGCTGCTTTTAACCAAACTAAATCTTTGACTTGACGGACTGAAATTTCTCCTATTAGAACATTTAATTCAATCGCTTTTGGATGATGAGCAAATATTCTATTCATCAAAACCCACGATGTCCCTATTATTGGATGTCCTGCAAATTGCATTTCATGTGCAGGAGTAAAGATTCTAATTGTTGCTTTATTATCTTCAGCAGCCATAGCTGTAACAAAAGTACTTTCGGCAAAATTAATTTCTCTTGCTATTTGCTGCATTTGATCCGTCGTTAAATCAGCTGCATCTAAAAAAACAGCCAGTTGATTTCCAGCATATTTTTTTTTACTAAATACATCTATAATATAAAAAGGAATAGTCATTTTTTAAATAATTTTAAATTCACAGCAACCGCATTATTCCAGTTGTTTTTTAAATATTCCTAATTCGTTATCGATGAATTTGTTTTTGACTCTTCCGTTTTAATGGCACCTAATTCTCTTTTCGCTTCAGATATTACATCTGGGAAATCAGTGAAATTTTCAATTACATTATCTAAAATATAAGTCGCCTGAAAACTATCTTTCAAACCGTAGAAATTCTTAGCCATTAGAACTAAACCTTTGGCACCAAAATATCGGTAACCTGAATAATTTTTAGCTAATTTTTGAACCGCTGTATTTGAACTCTCAAACTTTCCGTCTTTGTTTTTAAAATAAGCATCATAATACAACGCTTCTGCTGCTAATTCTCCTTTAGCGATTGTTAGCAATTTAGCATATCCTGATCTCGCTTTTGCCTCATCTCCTGTTTGAATTGCTGAACGAGCAATGATGATTTGTGCATCACTCTTCACATTATCGTCCGTTTTAGGATTACTCAAAACTTTATCTGCATAGATAACTGAGCTTGAATAATCTTTCTTATCGTAGTAACATTTCATCAAATTAGATTGTGCAAACACTTTGTTTTGAGGAAAGTCAGCTTCATTCTCAAGACGAAGCAATACCGGAATCGCTTTTGCATTATCTTTATCTTTCAATAAAACTTGAGACAAACGAGCTAAAGATTGTTCTGTAAATTCATTTCTAGGCTGTCCTACTACGAATTCATAATTAGGAACCGATTTAGCCTCTAAACCTTCAGAGAAGTATGCTTGAGCTAAATAAAAGTTAGCCTGTAAAGAATGAATCCCCCTTGGAAAGCTAGCATTGTATGCCGTAAATCCAGAAATAGCCTGCTTGTTATTATTCTGCTCAAATTGTTTTAATGCTGATTCATACGTATCGTTATCTAAATCTGCATCAGTAACTGCAACAAAATCTAAAGTTCGCACCCAAGTAGCATATTCAGCCACTCTTCCACCGTCAACATAAATCAACCGTGCTGTTGAAACCGCCTCAAGTGCCTCTGGAGTTTTAGGGAAATCAGCCGCTACTTTTTTAAATTTCGTCAAAGCATCTGCATTTCGATCAGAATTGTAATAAATTAACCCTTGACGCAAAATTGATTTTGCAGTATAAGATCCGCTCTTAAATTCAGAAATTAGACGGTCAAATGTTTTCAAAGCCAAATCTTGTTTTCCACTTGCAACATAAGTATTTGCTAATTCATACATCGCATCATCTCTATAGTTTGATCTTGGATACAGCTGTATAAAAGAATTCAACTCTTCAATTTTTTTATCGTTTCTGGCAACAAAGCCATAACAAATTGCTTTTTGATAAAAGGCATAATCAGCATCAACACCCTTCATCTCGATTGCTTTATTATACGCCTCCATTGCAGGCCAATATTTTGAGGTTACAAATTGACAATCCCCTAATCTTAGGTAAGAATCTGTCAATCGCACTTTGTCCTCTTTCGCGGTTTCAATTTGGTTTTGAAAATAGGTAGCCGCCTGATCGTATTCTTTCAATTTGAAGTACGTGTATGCAATATTGTAATTAATGTTTTTATATTCTGATGCAGAGGAAGCACGAGATGATCCTGCAAATTGTTTAAAGCTCAATAATGCATTTTTATAATCACCCAAAACATATTCGGTTTCCGCTTTCCAGAAAGTGGCTCTTGCTGTAATAGCAGCGTCAATTTGCCCGTCTATAGATTTTTTAAACATTTTTAATGCTTCTGCATAGTCTCTGTCAGCATAGAATTCTAATCCTCTGTAAAAAGTAACTTTTTGATAAGCCAATTTATTTTCAGGACTTTTATTTTTTTCCAATAAAATTAATGCTTCCTTGTAATTTTTTGAAGAGATGTACGAATCAATCAACAATTTTTCTACTACGGAACGGTTGGCATTATCAGGATATTTTTTTATAAAACCCAACAAAACTGCTGGCACACTTTGATACGAATTCCCAATTTCATAACTTAATTTCGCATAGTTCAAACTCGCATCTTCTTGTATCGAAGCATCGAATGACATTTCAGAAGCATTTTTAAAAGCATTCAAAGCTTCTTGTTTTTTATCTAACTTCAGGTAACTTTCACCTAAATGATAATAGGCATTTTGTGCTACAAAATCTTTCCCGCTTACAATCTTATTGAATTGTGAAATGGCATTTTCAAAATCATTTTGCTTGTAATAAGCATAACCCAATTGATAAAAATCAGTATTATTCCATCTGCCTTTTTTTCCTTTGTATGCTGCCAAATAAGAAATCGATTGCTCGTACTTTTTTAGGTTAAAATAGCTCTCTCCAATAATTTTATTCAGTTCAGACTTTTCAATCGCATTCGATTTAGCCATGGCTTTTTCGCCTAGCTCAATCGCTTTTTGAAAATTACCTAGCTTAAAATTCATATCAGCTTGATAGTAGGAAAGCTTTTCTTTGTATTTTTCTTCACCAGACACGGCATCAAAATACTTCGTTGCTTCCTTATAATCATCACCCTCATAAGCGATAAAACCTAAATAATACTTCGCTTGGGAACCATATTCTTGGGAGTTTACAACCTTATTAAAATAAGTAGTTGCCTCTTTTTTATTTTTCGAATTAAAGAAACTATATCCTTTTTGGAAATTAAACTTATCTCTATCGCTAGAACTCAGTTGGCTTTCATTTACCTTTTCGAACCATTGTAGCGCTTGAGGATAGTTTCCTTGATCAAAATAATAATGAGCCACTTCTATAAAAGCCTGATTGCTCTTAGCGCTTGTAGGATAGTCTGAAACGAAACGATCCATGAGCATATCAGCATTAGCCTGATTCATACGGATCGCGCAAGTAGCATCATAATAAGAACAATCTGATTTTATCTCGTCATTGTTAGTTTCTGACTTTACTTTTTCGAATATAATTTTAGCCGAAGCATATTGTCCGTCATTAAATAACGAAAGGGCTTTATCAAAATCTTTTAATTCATGGGTATATATTGTTGATTTTTGTGCCGAAACAGAAAAAGATGTAACAAAAACCAGTAAAAAGAGAAGCCAAGAAATTTTACGCATTTTATTTTTTTTTAATATTCAAATGTATCATATTCTATGGTCTATAACGAATCCCCTTTCGGTTTTATTATGAACAAATGTTTTAACAATGGAATTATTAGCGCTTAATCACTCTTCAAGCTACTTATAAAACTACAAATCATCGCTCATTTTGATTTCGACAACTATCATTATCCATTGATAAATTTATATTCGGACTAATCCCAGTTATTACATGAAATTTATTTTGAATACAACCGTTATCTTATTACTTTTACCCAATAAACAAATGCTAATTATGTCTCAAGCTATACTGTCTTTAAAAAACGTGACCATTCATCAAGAAGATAAAGTGATTTTATCTAATATTAATTTGGACGTAAACCGTGGTGAATTCTTATACATCATTGGAAAAACAGGATCAGGAAAAAGTAGTTTGATGAAAACGCTTTATGCTGATATGCCATTGACAGAAGGCGAAGCACACATTGTAGATTTTGATTTAGCAAGCTTAAAAGAAGATGACATCCCTTTTTTGAGAAGAAAAATTGGTATTGTATTTCAGGATTTCAAACTGTTACCAGACCGTACTATTAAAGACAATATGTTATTTGTGCTTAAAGCTACAGGATGGACTGTTAAAGATGAAATGGACAGAAAAATTGACGAGGTATTAGATAAAGTTGGAATGAAAGAATACGCCAGCAAAATGCCACATCAAATCTCTGGTGGAGAACAACAACGTGTTGCCATTGCCAGAGCATTGCTTAATGACCCGGAACTTATCCTTGCCGATGAACCAACCGGAAATCTAGATCCACAAACAAGCGCCGAAGTACTTGAAGTATTGAGAAAAATCAATGCTAATGGAAAAACAATAATAATGGCTACCCATGATTATGCTTTGTTAATGAAATTCCCATCGAAAACATTAAAATGTGAAGACACTAAAATATTTGAAGTAGTTCAAAGAGCAGTGTAATGCTTTCCATCCTTATTCCAATCTACAATTACGATGCATTTCCTTTAGTAAAAGAATTGTATAGTCAGTGTTTGGAAGCCAAGATTGATTTTGAGATCCTTTGTCAGGATGATTGTTCTAGTGAATATCTAAACGAAAATCAAACAATAAACACCTTAGAAAACTGTACTTTTTCCAGAAACAAAACTAATCTAGGAAGAGGCCACAATATAAATACACTCGCTAATCAGGCTGCTAAAGATTATTTGTTGCTTGTAGATTGCGATACTTTCCCAAAAAACAGACTTTACATTCAAAATTACGTCGACTGCATTCAAAAAGGAAATGCCACAGTTCTTTATGGCGGAATTATATACGAAAGCAAAAAACCAAGTACAGAAAAATTATTGCGTTGGGTGTACGGAAACAAAAGAGAGGCGCTTTCACTAGAACTCAGGACTAAGAATCCAAACAGGAATGCCTTAACTTCAAATTTAGTAATTAAAAAAGAGATTTTCACAAAACACCCTTTTGACAGTACAATAACAAAATACGGTTATGAAGATTTGTGTTTTCTAGTCGAGTTAGAATCGAATGGATTTGTGGTCAATCATATCGAAAACCCTACTTATCATCTAAACTTAGAAACTTCAGAACAATTTCTAAAAAAGACAAAAACAGCGTTAGAAAATTTAGCTTTTATCTTTGAATCAAAAAAACACGTTACTACCGAGAGCAAAATAATTACCGCTTATACACTGTTAAAAAAGATAGGGATTACTAGATTAATTGCGCGTACCTTTAAAAAAGGCGAAAACGTTCTAAAAAACAATTTGCTTTCAAAAAAGCCTTCATTGTTCGTTTTTGATCTTTATAAGCTGGGCTATTTCTGCCAATTGCAAAATCAAAAATCAATTTTTACTCGCTAACTCCAAGAACAATTCGTTCCAGTGATTCAGTATAAAATCGCTATTATACTGAGTAACACTTTTAGCCGCCTTACTCCCAAATGATTTTCTCAGCTCTTCCTCTTGCATTAATTGCTGTAGTTTTTCTACAAAAACATCCTCATCGCCATCGGGAATCAGGAATCCGTCATCATCATTCTTTATAATTGCTCTAGGACCACAAGGACAATCGTAAGCAATGCAAGGCAGTCCAGAACTCATCGCTTCAATCAAAACCATCGGAAAACCTTCTTGCCGTGAAGTCATAACAGACACAGAAGCTTCTTCATATTTTGCAGCAATATTTTGCACCGGTTCATAAAAATGCACGCTTGAATCAATGCCTAACTTCTCGCCTACTGCTTTTAAGGAAGTCACCTCTTTTCCATAAATTTCTAAAACCCAATCTGGGTGTTTGACCACCACTTTTTGCCAAATTAACAGGAGTCGGTCCAATCCTTTTTCATATGAATTTCGAGCAACTGCTATTACTTTTTTATTCTTTAATTCTGCTGTTTTTTTGGGTTGCAACCAAGAAGGGTTAGGAATTACTATCGAATTATTCAAATCCCATTCTGCCAAACTTTCGTTAGACAATGCAACGAATTTCGTGAATTTTTTAGCGCCAAAACTTTTAAAATTATATTTTAAAAACCGAATCCCTTTAGACAAAAGCCCATACTTGTCTTTTGACTCTTCAATGTATTTTGATCCATGACATTCAAAAACGATTGGCACTTCGCTTTTAATCAAAAACGGAATTGCAAATGCTTTTATACCGTTGTCACAAACAATAACAACATCTGGATTTACTAAGGCTATTTGTTTTAATAGTGACTTGTTATAGGTGTTTAAAAATTGAAATAGATTTCCCTTTAAAATCATATCATGAAATATAATTTTATCGTCAAAATCATAAAAAGGAGTGGAATTACCGTTGTTTTGGGTAAGAACATGCACTTCATAATTCCACTTCTCTATAAGCACTTTCGTTTTTATAGCTAATGTTCTGGCGACCCCACCTTCATTATTTATATTGGGTACTATATAAAGTAGTCTCATTTTTTTGAATCCATAAATTCACTAAAATCTCTGATATAATCTTCTTCTATAAATACATCAGAAGCAAAAACCAGACATATCGAGCCCGAAGAGAAATTCTCTAATTCTCTCCATATACCTGTTGGTATGTACAATCCAATATTGGGTTTATTTAAAACAAATGATTTTTTACTGTATCCGTCATTAAGGACAACCTCAAAACTTCCGCTTAAAGCAATCAATACCTCAGCCTGTTTAATATGCGAATGTCCGCCTCTAAAAGCAGTACTCGGCACATCAAAAAGATAATACACTCGTTTAAATTCAAATGGCAAAACATCCTTTTGAATAAAACCTAAATTTCCGCGTACATCTTCGACGACCGGAATTTCCAGTAATTGTATTTTCTCTAGTGTGCTCATTTGTTTACTCAATATTAATTTTCATCAAATCTAACCATTGCTGTCCAATTACGTCTAATAGAAAAGGCTTAATACTATTTGCTGCATTCTGCTTGCAGTGTTGATATAAAGTTTCATCAATGACCATTTCGTTCATCGCTGCTGTAAGCTTATTAAAATTTTGATCCTCTACTAAAAGGCCGTTTTCTCTATCTAAAATCATTGTCGAAGGCCCTGACGAACAATTAAAGGAAACGACAGGCGTACGACATGCTAACGATTCTAAAATAACATTAGGCATCCCTTCATTTTTACTGCTTAAAGTTAAGAACTTCGCTTTTTTCAAGTATTTATAAGGGTTTTCCTGATAGCCTAAAAAACGAACAAAATCTTCAACATTATTCTCTTTTGCTACACTTTCTAATGTGTTTCTATCCCCGTTTCCTAGTATTAAAAGATGTATTTTTTTTTCTGGTAAAATAGAATTCGCATAACTCATAATGAGTTTATCAAACTGCTTTATCGGGTTTTCAAACTGCCCAATAGCGATACAATAGCGAAATGGAAGTGATTCTTCTTCATTACTCTTTTCATTGATTTCTTGAGTATTAATAGGATTTGCAATCGTAACTACATTTTCTAATTGATGCGTTTTTACAATCAATTCCTGCATCTGATCTACTAAAGCCACATTAGCATAACAGTGATTGTACATTAATCTTGTTAGCCATGAATTTCTTGGCATATAATGATCTATCAAAAAACTATGTACTGTAAATATTGTTTTGGTATTATAAATTAATCTCGAAATTATAAGTTCTTGAAATACTTTAGTTCGAAAGCGAAAATCAATGATAAAATCAAAATCATTAGCCTTTAGATACTTTTGCAGTGCAATCAATCGCTTGCCTTTATTAATAATCCCATTGCTTTCATTTTTCAATAAACCTAGATTAACCAGTTTACCTGCATAAGGAAAAGAAACTTCATCAATTACAATGATGTTATGGATTTCAATGCCTTTACTTTCGAAAAAAATAGACAAATTAGCCATCACTTTATCACTTCCACCAGCGCTCAGACGGTAACCAATTAAAGCAATTTTATGTTTTTTGTTAGGCAATATCATTATCGATTTCTTATTTTCGTATCAAATATATAACTCTTTTAAAAAGATATGCAAGATAAATCATTAGTTACTATTATTTGCTTGTGTTACAATCAAGAGCCCTATGTTATAGAGAGTTTACAATCTGTTATCAATCAGGATTACAAACTGATTGAGCTTATTATTGTGGATGATTGCAGTACTGACCACTCTAAATCAGTAATAGAAAAATGGCTTCTTGACTATCCGGAAATTCAATTTATAGCAAACGAAACTAATCTAGGAAGCACCAAATCATTTAATAAAGCCCTAAAAATAGCCAAAGGAGCGTATATCATTGACTTAGCTGCCGATGATGTTTTACTAAACAATTGTGTAAGCCTGCAATGTAATGCTTTTACCAATAGTCCTTTTAAAAACTTAGGAATGGTTTATGGAAATGCAGCATTAATCAATGAGAATGGTGATTTTGACTCTTATTATTTTGCAGTTGACCACCATAAAAATGTGATTCAAAAAAGAGTAACTGGTGACATCTATTTATCCGTAATAACGGGTGGCAATAGCATTTGTTCTGTTTCGTCAATGGTTAAAAAAACTGTTTTTGACGCACTTAATGGCTATGATGAAAATCTAGCGTACGAGGATTTGGATTTTTGGATTCGTTCTTCCCGCGTATATGAAGTTGATTTTATTGACAAAATTTTAATTAACAAAAGAAACGTAGCCAATTCATTAGGAACCACATTTTTCAAGAGAAGGAACAAAATCAACAATTCGACTTTTATAATATTGAAAAAAGCGATTCAGTTAAATCGAACTAACGAAGAAAACAAAGCGATTTTAAAACGAATTCATTTTGAGATAATTTTAGCTTTTCGAACTTCAAATTTTGAGTTAGTACTAAAGTACATCGCCATGGAGATTAAGCTTCGAATAAAAATTCTACTTTAAAAAATCATCGAATAGTTAGATAATCCTCTAATGATTCGCGTTCCGCTTTCCAGTCTCTCGAAATCATATTTCGTATCAATTTAACCGGCATACCCGCTAGTAATATGTTTTCCTCTAGCTTAGAAAAATCTTTATTGCACAAACTATTTGAAGCTACGGTACAGTAATTTGGCGTATGAGTACCTGGCATAACAGACACTCTGTTTCCAATATAATTATAGTTCCCTATAACTACAGGCTGCGTAACTTTATATCGCTCTCCTGTACTTGTATCAATCATTTGATGAAAATTAGTATCCATAATTTGAGATTCTGAGCCAAAACGAGCAAAATCTCCTAAAACAACACTTTCAATAGCAATCAGTTTAGCATTAGAAGCCATTGATGCCATATGTCCAAATTCACAATAAGCACCCTTTCCTATGTAGATAAAATAATCTTTTCCAAATTGAAGATGTCCTTTAAAAACTAATTTTCCTGTAAGACTAATTTCCGCAATTCCTTTATGTAAGGTGTTCATTTCATAAGGTTGCCCAAAGCCAATCATCCCCTTTCTAATAGGCGCAGTGATTTCGATCTTACCAGAAATATCTGTTAATTTTACTTTCCCGTAAAAAAATACAGGCAGTTTCTTAGCGGTGCGATAAGGAAACTTCTTAAAATTAAAATAAAGCGTTTTAGGCCAGTTCACACCGGAGTAAAACTTCAACTTATGGTAGCCTATTTTAAGATTATTGATCATTTTTTTTCTTTATTATAGTATTGAAAAATGATTTTAACTCCATTTTTTTATTTAAGTGATATAACACATATAGTATTGACAACAAAGCCATCAGCAACATTGAGGTGTATTTTACAAATGTATTTGGCACATATCTTAGCGCAAAAGTAGTAATACACATTGCAATGCAGACGAAATAAAGAATATAAAAATCACTCTCGAAATAAAAATCATATCTCTTTTTAGTAATTACTTTTAAAGCAACAAAATGAATGCTATAATAGATTAAAAAACTAATCCCAAGTCCTTCAAGTCCATAAAAATAATACCCCAAAACATTCATCACCAAGGAAAGCACATTAAAAACTACAGCTGTTAGTATAAACATTTTAGAATCTCCTTTGGCAATCAGAATAAACCCCATCGACCAAGATACGGCTCTAAACAACATCGCTAAGATACCGAAACAAACCATTGGTATAATGGAAATGAATTTAGGAGTATATATGACTTTTACAATCATCGGAATAAATGTCAAAAACAGAATCACTATTGGCGTTATAATCAAAATTGAAATGAACGATTGCTGAATAACACTCGCTCTCACTTTTACATTATCATCACTAATAGAAGACAATCTCGGAAAATAATCGGTACTCATTACCGTAAAAATGATTCCAACATAAGAATTCAACAGTGTAAAACCAGCAGTGTAAAAACCTACTTCTACTAAACCGCCTATTTTCCCAACATAAATCTGAATTAAATAACTAGACAGCAAAGTTAACAATCCGCTTATTGTTAATAGAATACCCAGCTTAACTATGCCTTTTCCTTCAATTAGTAACTCTTTGGTTGTGAGATTATTTTTTGGAATTTCTATTTTTTTCGAAAAATAAAATGCAAACAAAAATGAGCTTAATGAAATAATAATCATTGTTGGTATTATTGCATCTATTCTGTAATAATAATATACTGGAATTGAAACAAGCAAGCCCATTAAATTTCCATAGAAATTGGCTTTCGCCAGAAGTCTCATTTTTCTCAAGCTTTGCAAGACCACTAATTGGCCTGAAGCCAATTGTTTTAGCAAAACCGTAACTGAAATCAAGACAAAGGCCAAAGTATAATCTGTATTTCCAAAAGTAATCGTGCTCAACCACGAGGAAAAAAATATGGCCAGTAGCGCACCAAAAATTCCGGTACCCAAGACTAGTTTTTTAACCGTGGAGACCATCGTAGAAACACTACTTAAATCATTTTCCTTATACTTGCCGGAAATATGCTTGACAGCACTAGTTTCAATTCCCAAACCCGAAACACCGCTAATGATATTTATAGCCGAATTCAATAACGAAATTATTCCCATCCCTGCTGGACCAATAAACACGGCAATCAGCTTTATACGAACTATTGAAATGATAATATTCAAAAATTGCACCCCTCCGAAAAGCGAAGTGGTTTTTACAATTTGTTCGTAGGATGCTTTGTCACTCACTATTTAGTACTTATTTAAAATTGCTATAATAAAAGTTACTTCTTCGGCTGTTAAAACGGGACTTATAGGTAAACTCAACACCGTTTCATGTATTTTTTCAGTAATAGGAAGTGATATATTATTCCACTCTAGCAATGCTTTTTGCTTGTGTGGAGGAACGGGATAATGAATCACGGTCTGTATTCCATTTTGATATAAATACTTTTGTAATTCTTCCCTGTTTTCTGTTCGAATAACAAACAAATGAAAAACATGATTGTTTGAAGAATCCCATTTGGGCAGCATTATTTTATCATTCTTAATTTCAGATAAATACCTACGTGCGATTGCTCTTCGTTGGTCATTCTCTATATCTAAATGCGGTAATTTCACATTCAAAAAACCAGCTTGCAACTCATCTAACCTTGAATTTACTCCAGCATAATCATTGTAATATTTGGTTTCTGAACCATAATTACGAAGTGAAAATACGATTTTGGCTAATGCCGAATCATTTGTAACTATCGCACCACCATCACCTAGTGCGCCTAAATTTTTACCGGGATAAAAACTAAAAGCAGCAGCATTGCTTAGATTCCCCGCTTTCTGAGGTTTATAATTTGCGATAGCGCCATGAGACTGAGCCGCATCTTCTAATAGTAGTAAATTGTGTTGAATTGCGATTGCGTTTATAGAATCCATCTCGGCTAATTGTCCGTACAAATGAACGGCTAGAATTGCTTTGGTTTTTGAAGTAATTTTTCCTTGAATTAAATCAGGGTCGATGTTATAGGTTTCCAACTTTGGCTCGACCAAAACCGGAATTAAATCTGCTTCGAGAATAGCTAGAATACTTGCGATATAGGTATTGGCAGGAACAATGACTTCATCTCCTTTTTCTAACTTTCCTAATTCAATGTAGCCTTTAAAAATCAAAGCCAAGGCGTCAAAACCATTCCCTACCCCGATGCAATATTTAGCCCCGCAATAAACTGCAAAATTACTTTCAAAAGCGCTGACTTCTTCGCCCAGAATGTACCAGCCATTTTCTAAAACTGCTTTCATCTTCTCTTGAAAAGCAGTTTCATACGGAGTGTTTATTTTTTTTAAATCTAAAAATGGTATCATATGAGATTCATTTTATAAAAATCCTGACTGTAAACAGCGCAACCTAATTCTTCTTTTTGTTTCAAAAGACCAGCATGATATCCTTTTTCATTATCGTCATTCACAATCCCCATATCAAAAAACTGTTTTCCTTCTCGCTTGTATTTATGTATTAAATTAATAAATAGAAAATCCAATGCACGCAACTCCTCCCCTTTCTTAGTAGTAGCACCATATTGTGATTTCACCACTGTATCTGTTTCAAAAAGTGTAATTCCGGCAATTATATCATTGTTATAATACACAGAAAACTGCTTGATGTAATCCGGAAAATTACTCTTTAACTTTGTTATTTCTTGTAGGGTATGAACTGGTTGAGCATCGTATTTATCCAGTAATCTAGGTTCTAAAACCAATTCCCAGAAAGATTGTAATTGCTGTTCTTCAACTATTTCTAAATCGAGATCTTCAATTTTTCTAAAATGCTTTAATTTACTTTTTGAAATCGTTAATGGCAGTGCTAAATTGACAGCCAAATTCATTTCTTTTTTATCTAGAAACGCTCCGTTTTTAAATAGAAAAAAATCTATTTCATGATTTCCCCCAGAAGAATAAAAAAAAGGAATAGGTTTAAAATAAAAAAACTGCATTCCTTTCTCTTTTAGAAAAGATAAAAGAGATTCAATAATATCTCCTACTACTTCTCCATTTATTTTAGAGGAATACACCAGTCCGCCATAAGTCAAACCTTGATGAGAATAAACGGTCTCTTCAACGCGGTTTGCAGGCAATACTGCAATAAGTTTATCGTCTTTAAAAATAAGTATAGAATAATCTTGAAATCGGTCTGAATGGTATTCCATAAAATCCCGATGAAAAAGAAAGGTAGCATTTTTGGCTTTGCTTATAAAAGCATTCCAATTTGCATAATCACTACCTTGATATTGTTTGACGGAATAATTTTTCACTGTTAATTTTTAGACTTCGTGAAAGTAATCATTTTTTACTCGTTTACTAAAGTGGGTAAATACCATTTGAATCTTACCGCCATCAAACGAACTGAAATAATTACCATTGAGGTTATTAAATATAAAATATCATTATCTAAATTGAAGTTTTTCAGCATAAAAAATACAATTCCGCCCAGAATACAAATAGTGGCATAAATTTCTTTTCTAAAAATCACTGGTATCTCAGCACATAAAATATCCCGAATAACACCTCCAAAACAAGCGGTCATGGTTCCTAAAGCAATACAAACGATAGGATGTAGACCAACACTAATTCCTTTTTCGAGACCAATTAGCGTAAAAACACCAAGCCCAATAGTATCAAACAAAAATAGTGATGTACGGAGTCTCTCGAATTTCTTTCTAAATATCAGTGCTAAAGCAAAAGCAATGCATATCACATATACATACTCTAAATTAAGCATCCATCCCACAGGTGTTGTTCCAATCATTACATCCCGCAAAGTCCCTCCGCCTACAGCAGTAACAAAGGCAATAATAAACACACCAAAGAGGTCCAATTTTTTACTCATCGCAGTCAACGCTCCCGATAACGCAAAAGCAATTGTCCCTATGATATCCAATAAATGAAACATGTTTTTTTTGTGAGTTTAAATTGAGAAAAATGTATTGTTTTTTCTAAAAACAATTGCTGCAAAATTAAAGAAAAATACTTGTGGAAAGTAGTTCTGACAGACATATCTGTAGAATCTCTTTTCAGGTTTACAAATATTCTGTTTCAAATTTTTAAAACTGCCCGTTCTCTGCGTATCTTTGTTTCCTCAATAATAATTAAATTTTAGAATCACTTGAAACAAATCACTTCAATTCAAAATCCATTCATAAAATCTTTGGTATTATTACAAGAAAAAGCTAAAAACCGCAAGCAAACCGGTACTTTTTTAATTGAAGGAAAACGAGAAATTTCCTTAGCACTTAAAGGAGGTTATGAAATAGAAACGCTCTTATTTTACCCTGAAATCTGCACTGAAATTGAGGCAAAAAAGATATCAAATACTACGGAGCTAATTGAAATAAACAAAGATGTATTTCAAAAACTGGCTTATCGTGATACTACTGAGGGTATTTTGGCCATAGCCAAAGCAAAATCACAACAGCTGTCTGATTTAAAATTATCAGACAACCCATTGATTCTTGTTGCCGAAGCTACTGAGAAGCCTGGAAATATTGGTGCTTTATTGCGAACAGCAGATGCTGCTAATCTTGATGCCGTAATTATTGCCAATCCCAAAAGTGATTTGTACAATCCAAACGTTGTGCGTTCGAGTGTCGGTTGTTTATTTACCAACCAAATTGCAACTGGAACAACGGCAGAAATCATTGCTTTTTTACAAGAGAAAAAAATCAATTTCTACTGTGCTACTTTGCAAAACTCAACATCATATCATACCCAAGATTACACGACACCAACAGCGCTAGTTGTTGGTACAGAAGCAACAGGCTTAACGCAAGAATGGCGTGATGCTGCTACCCAAAATATTATAATTCCTATGCAGGGCGAAATCGACAGCATGAATGTTTCGGTTGCCGCAGCGATATTGATTTTTGAGGCCAAAAGGCAAAGAGGATTTTAAAATAACATTTATTAATTCCAGAATTAAACAAGAAAAAAAACAAGAGTATGAAAAATAAATTATTCGCACTAATAACGCTAATCACAACAACACTTTCTTTCGCTCAAATAACAGAGCCACAAGTGGACGCATTGGTAAATAAAACCTTAACTGCATTTAATGTCCCTGGAATTGCAGTAGCCATTGTAAAAGACGGAAAAGTAGTTCTTGCCAAAGGGTACGGAGTAAAATCTATCGATACTAAAGAAAAAGTAGACGCCAATACTTTATTTGGTATTGCTTCTAATAGTAAAGCTTTTACAAGTGCATCATTAGCCATACTAGTGGATGAAGGAAAAATAAAATGGGATGATAAAGTCATTAAATACCTTCCTAATTTTAGAATGTACAATGATTATGTAACTCAGGAATTCACTATTCGTGATTTATTAACACACAGAAGCGGACTTGGTCTTGGAGCAGGTGATTTAATGATTTGGCCTGACGGAAGTAATTTTACTGCCACTGACATTATTCAAAACTTACAATATTTGAAGCCTGTTTCGGCTTTTAGAACTAAATATGATTATGACAATCTGTTGTATATTGTAGCGGGAGAAGTGATTCATGTAGTTAGTGGAAAAAGCTGGGGTGACTTTATTGAAGAGCGTATTATGGAACCATTAGAAATGAATCACAGCGCAGCTTCATTTGTTCGCTTAAAAGACTCCACTAATATTATTGCCCCTCACGTACCTATAGATGGAAAGCTAAAAGTAATCAAACGCTACAAAAACCAGCTTTTTGATGCAGCGGCCGGAATCTATTCTAGCGTAAATGACTTAAGCAAATGGGCGATTATGCAAATGAATAATGGAAAATATGGTCCTGAAAACAAGCAGTTATTTTCAGAGAAAGAGCATGATGAAATGTGGCAATTGCAAACTATTATTCCAACTAAAACGAAAGCTCCCTATAACACACATTTCAATGGTTATGGATTAGGTTGGTTTTTAAGCGATGTAAAAGGGTACAAACAAGTTACGCATACTGGAGGTTTAGAAGGAATTGTAACTCAGACTACTTATATTCCAGAATTACAGCTCGGTATTATTGTATTGACAAACCAGCAATCAGGTTCTGCATTTAATGCGATTACAAACACCATAAAAGATAGTTATTTAGATATTGTTTCAGAGGATTATGTTACAATATACAGCAACCGCATTAAAGCTAATGAAGAGAGCGCTGATAAAGTAACCGATGAAGTGTGGGCTACCGTTGCAAAAAACAAAAAAGACAAAGTAAAAGTTGACCTAGCTTCAATTACAGGAACCTACCAAGACAAATGGTTTGGAGATGTTGTTATAAACGAGAAAAAAGGGAGGTTATTCTTTGAATCTAAACGTTCTTCTCAGCTTAGTGGAGAGGTGTTTTTCTATAAAAAAGGAAACTATGTGGTAAAATGGAACAATGCTTATTTACATGCAGATGCCCATCTCTTTTTTACCTTTGATGAAAACGAAAAAGCTATTACTCTAAAAATGAATCCTATATCTAATCTAACCGATTTTAGTTATGATTTTCAGGATTTGGATTTTGTTCGAATTGAAAAAAAATAACCCTAAAATATCCTTGAAAGAGCAGGCAAAATATAAAATATCAGGCCTTAATTTATCGCTTGCATATATGCTAACTTATAGTTATTTTTAGAAAATGAACCATGCCGCTATGACAGAAATAGATATAGAAAAAGAGAACAAAGCAATTGCTCAGGAATACAAAGAATTACTTCGTATCAGTTACCAAACCTTGTCTCCAGAAGACAAAAAACTAATACGTAAGGCATTTGACGTTGCTGTAGAAGCCCATAAAGAACAAAGAAGAAAATCAGGAGAAGCCTATATATTTCATCCTATTGCTGTGGCAAAAATAGTCGCTTCAGAAATAGGTCTTGGTGCCACTTCTATTGCTGCAGCATTATTGCATGATGTTGTAGAAGATACTCCTACTTCTGTTAAAGACATTGAACGGATTTTTAATCCAAAAGTAGCGCAACTTGTCGAAGGATTAACTAAGATTTCTCTAGTTCAAAAGGACATGAACGTATCGATGCAAGCCGAAAATTTCCGTAAAATGTTATTGACGCTTAATGATGATGTGCGCGTTATCCTGATAAAAATTGCCGATAGATTGCACAACATGCAAACCATGGAATCCATGGAAAACCATAAACAAGTCAAAATTGCCTCTGAAACCTTATATATCTATGCACCGCTTGCCCATCGTCTAGGGTTATACAACATCAAAACACAACTAGAGGATTTAGGGTTAAAATATACTGAACCACCCATTTACAATGATATAGTAAGTAAAATAAAAGAGACCAAAGACCAACAGGATGCCTATATAAAAGACATCTCTGACGTGATTAAAACCTCTTTAGATGCTGAAGGTGTTGAATACATTATAAAAGGTCGTCCAAAATCGATCTATTCAATCAGAAGAAAAATGCTGACTCAAAATGTAAGTTTTGATGAAGTCTATGACAAGTTTGCTCTTCGCATTGTTTACAAAGCAAACCCGCATGATGAGAAGTTTCTTGCTTGGAAAATATACTCTATTGTAACCGACCATTATCGTCCAAGTCCAAGTCGTTTACGCGATTGGATTTCCTCGCCTAAATCTACCGGATATGAAGCATTGCACATTACGGTAATGGGACCAAAAGGACGCTGGGTAGAAGTACAAGTTCGCAGTGAACGTATGGACGAAATTGCAGAAAAAGGATACGCAGCACATTACAAATATAAAAACGGCGCCACAGAAGAAGGTGGTTTAGATGTTTGGTTAAACTTACTTAAAGAAGCACTCGAAAATTCAGAAACCAGTGCCGTAGATTTTGTTGAGGATTTTAAAATGAATCTTTATTCAAAAGAGATCTATGTTTTCACTCCAAAAGGAGACATCAAATCCTTACCTAAGGGAGCTACTTCGCTGGATTTTGCCTTTGGCATACATTCTGAAATAGGGATAAAGACCCGTGGAACGCGTGTAAACGGAAAATTAGTTCCTCTAAATTATGAATTAAAAAATGGGGATCAGGTAGAAATTATCACTTCCCAAAATCAAAAACCAACAATCAACTGGCTTGATTACGTTACCACGTCCAGAGCAAAAAATAAGATTAGAAATGTCTTAAATGAGAATACTAAAAAAATTGCTGAAGACGGAAAAGAAGTTCTAACACGTAAATTAAAACATCTTAAAATAACTTTAAACGAAGGTGTTGTTAATGAATTAGTCAATTTTTTTAAACTAAAAACCAGTTTAGATTTGTTTTATAGAGTTGGTGTGGGCTCAATTGACAACCAGCAACTGAAAGATTATGCTGCTCAAAAAAGCAATACTTTAATCAATTTCTTTAAAAGTAAAATGAAACGTTCTGGACCAACTGCTGATGCAGACGTCCACAAACAAGTATTGAGCAGCAACTATGACATGCTTGTATTTGGTAAGGAACAAGATAAACTAGACTACAAACTATCAACCTGCTGTAACCCCATTCCAGGAGATCCTGTTTTTGGATTTGTTACCATTAATGAAGGTATAAAAGTGCATAAGAAAGACTGTCCAAATGCAATCGCAATGCAGTCCAACTACGCCTATCGTATCATGCAAGCTAAATGGATTGATTCTTCACAACAAGAATTTAAGGCCATCATAAATATTACAGGAATGGATACTTTAGGACTTACAAATGAGTTGACTAAGGTAATTTCGAATAATATGCAGGTCAATATTCAAAGTATATCATTAAACGGCGATGCCGGACTATTCAAAGGGCAGTTAATTGTTGTGGTTCAGAATAGCACTTTACTGAATAAACTAATCGATAATATTAAAAAAATTGACGGAATCGATAAGGTGACACGTGTTTACAAAAAATAAAAGCATTGGGATGAAATCATAATTATCGATTTTTTTGATACATTCAAGACTACAGGATTTAAGTTCTTTTTGTTTCAAAACTCACAAATTATGCTCTTATAAGTCCTTAAACTTGAAAACTATTAGAATAAATAATTTATCTTTGCCAGATATGACACTCATTTCAACAGATAACAACAAAAACCAAGAAATTGTAAAAAATGTATTTACAATGTATCTTGAAAAAAAAGGGCACAGAAAAACTCCTGAACGTTATTCCATCCTACAAGAAATTTATGAAAGTCAGGAACATTTTGATATCGAGAATCTTTATATCAAGATGAAAAATAAAAACTACCGTGTTAGTAGAGCGACCTTATACAATACAATTGAGTTGTTATTAGACTGTGCTTTAGTTCGCAAGCATCAGTTTGGTCAAAATCAAGCACATTACGAAAAATCATACTTCGACAAACAACATGATCATATTATCATGACAGATACTGGAGAAGTGATTGAATTTTGTGATCCAAGAATACAAAGCATCAAAAAAACAATCGAAGAAATATTTGATATTGAAATCACAAATCACTCCTTATATCTATACGGAGTTAAGAAAAAACCAAAACTCGAAAGCGAAGTTGAAGCTGAAGTTGAAGAACAAAAACTTGACTAAAGGTTAAAATAGTATAGCAAAAATTAATTAGTACGGACAACATAAAAGTGGTCTCAATAACAAATAATAATTAGAATGACTGTAGATTTATTACTAGGATTACAATGGGGAGATGAAGGAAAAGGGAAGATCGTTGATGTTCTTACTTCAAAATACGATATTATTGCTCGTTTTCAAGGTGGACCAAACGCGGGACATACTTTAGAATTTGACGGAATAAAACACGTCCTTAGAACTATTCCTTCTGGAATTTTTCACGACAATAATATTAATGTTATTGGAAATGGTGTTGTAATTGACCCAGTTGTTTTCAAAGGTGAAGTTGACGGTTTAGCTAAATTTAATTTAGATATTAAATCGAAATTAATCATTTCAAGAAAAGCACATTTAATTTTACCAACTCACCGTTTACTTGATGCAGCTTCTGAAGCTTCAAAAGGGAAAGCTAAAATTGGTTCTACTCTTAAGGGAATTGGACCAACTTACATGGACAAAACGGGTAGAAACGGAATTCGTGTTGGAGATATTGAACTAGAAGACTTCAAAGAAAGATATAGAGCGCTTGCTGACAAGCATGAAGCAATGATTGCATTTTATGATGTGAACATTCAATATAATCTAGAGGAACTTGAAAAAGAATTTTTTGAATCTATCGAAGATTTGAAAAAATTAGATTTTATTGACAGTGAAGAATATTTACACCAAGCTCAAAAAGCAGGTAAATCAATACTATGTGAAGGAGCGCAAGGTTCTTTACTAGATGTAGATTTTGGAACATATCCATTTGTAACTTCTTCTAATACTACTGCTGCAGGAGCTTGTACAGGTTTAGGAATTGCTCCTAACAAAATCAAAGAAGTTTACGGAATTTTCAAAGCTTACGTAACACGTGTAGGTAGCGGACCATTTCCTACTGAACTTTTTGACGAAGACGGTACTACAATGGCACGCGTAGGAAACGAATTTGGATCTGTTACAGGAAGACAAAGACGTTGTGGATGGTTAGACTTAGTTGCACTTAAATATGCAGTTCAAGTAAATGGCGTTACACAATTGATGATGATGAAAGGTGATGTTCTTTCAGGATTTGAAACGTTAAAAATATGTACTGAGTACACCTATAAAGGTAAAAACATCGCTCACTTCCCATACAACATTGAACCAGAAAATGTAACTCCAGTTTACAAAGAATTCAAAGGTTGGGAAGCAGATTTGACTGGTATGACAACATACGAGGAATTGCCTATCGAACTAAAAGAATATATCGAATATATTGAGCAAGAAATTGAAGTTCCTATAAAGATTGTTTCTGTAGGACCAGATAGAAAACAAACTATCCTTAAATAAGTTTAACTAACGTCCCGATTCATCGGGACGTTTTTTATTTTAACTTTATCCAAGTCCATTTCAAAAAACAAAAAAAATAAAACTTTAGTTTACAACTACATACGAATGAAGGATCCTATAATAGACATAAAAAAAACCGAACTACTTTCTGACAACTGGTATATACTAAACAAAGTAACTTTCGACTACCAAAAAAACGATAATAGCTGGATTACTCAAAAGCGAGAAGTGTACGATCGTGGAAACGGAGCCGCTATTTTACTTTATAATTCGAAACAAAAAACAGTAATTCTTACAAGACAGTTTCGTTTACCAACCTACTTAAACGGAAACAAAACGGGGATGATGATTGAGGTGTGTGCGGGTATGTTAGACCAAGACAATCCAGAACAATGCGTCATTAGAGAAACGGAAGAAGAAACAGGATATCGCATTAAAAAAGTCGAAAAAGTAATGGAATCCTATATGTCTCCGGGTGCTGTTACTGAAATTCTACACTTATTCGTGGGCGAATATGACGAATCTATGAAAGTGAATGAAGGCGGCGGAGTAGCACATGAAGAGGAAAATATCGATGTGATGGAAATGTCTTATGACGAAGCTTATGCGATGATTGCGTCTGGCGAAATTAAAGATGCCAAGACAATCATCTTATTGCAGCATGCTAAAATTAACAAGCTCATATAAAACCATCCCTTTTTTTAAGAATAAAAATAACTACGCAAAAGGTCTTTTATTCGCATTGTGCGCTACCTTACTTTAGTTAGTGAATTTTGTGATTGCAAGCGGTATAAAAGGCCATATTCCATCAGAAGACAGATAGGAAAAGAGCGTATTATTGGATTTTTTTACTTTCTAGATCTTGATTGCCGCTGCTCTTTGTGCGGTAGAATACAATTCTGCGCCAACCTCTGCGCATATGGGAGTGGGTCGGGTTTTACTCAATGGTTCCGTTAAAACTTTTTGATTCACTATACACTGTAATTCCAAAAAGATTCCATTTTAAAATTCCGTTAGCAATAAATTCAGATTTTGAATTCGTTTCGTAATTATTCGTTTCAATTGAATTAAATTCCCAAACATAACCACTAACCAGTCCTGTCAAAAAACTGTTGCTTTCTATTGGAATGTATTTATTTACGTCAATCGAGTATTTGACAATCATATTTATGTCAAAAGTCAAATTATCTTCAAGTACTATTTGTTTAATTTGCTGGATTCAAGTTACTAATGCAACTTTTTGGTTAAACATATAATTTGGTGTTTCAAAATTAAATCTTTTTCTCGG
>NZ_JASMRH010000031.1:0-45330 GCF_041431385.1 Flavobacterium sp. Arc2
ATTTTAATGAAAAAATTAACCGCATAATTAATAATCGAAATTTAGAATAACTCTCTTGTTTTATAGGGGTCAAAACAGAACGTTTCTAGCACATAATGACTGCGTTGCACTTGTCACCCTACGGGACTTATTGCTCTCCACTTCCTTAAGCCCCTCTATTCTTGCTTTCTTTTTCTCCGTTTTTCTTTTTGAAAACATTTTTTTGAGGAGACTGGGAAGAAATAAAAATAGTAGTAATCATAAAATTTTTAGATCATGGCACACCATTTAAATTACAATGAGCAAACAAAAAAACACAGTTTTTTTAGCACAAAGGAAAAAGCATGGCACAATCTAGGGCAAGTCATTCAAGACTACCCCACAAGCGCGGAGGCAATCAAACACGCAGGCCTGGACTACGAAGTCGAAAAAAGAAAACTTTTCACAAGCAGTCTCCAGGACATGCGCATAGAAGTCCCCAACTTTTTCAGTACCGTACGCACGGACAACGATACCGTTTTGGGAGTGGTAGGTAAAGACTACCAAATCGTACAGAATAGAGATGCTTTTTCTTTTTTTGACAGCATTGTGGGTGGCGACGGTATGCTCTACGAGACAGCTGGAGCATTGGGTAATGGGGAACGCATCTTCATAACTGCCAAGCTACCTGACTATATCCGTGTGGGTAATGATGACCTTATCGAAAAATACCTGTTCTTGACCACCTCCCACGATGGAAGTGGAAGCATTACCGCTGCTTTTACTCCCATCCGTATCGTATGTGCCAACACTCTCAATGCAGCATTGCGAAACCAAACTAATACTGTTCGCATACGCCATACTTCTAACGCAAAACAAAGGCTTGAGCAAGCACACAAAGTCATGGGAATTTCTGATCGCCTAGCTTTACAATTGGAATCAATTTTTAATAACTGGACAAAAGTACGTATTTCAGATAATGAAGTAAAAAAGCTCATTCAGTCTGCTCTGGCTCCTAGTAAAGAGGTTCTTAAAACCTTACAAGAAGGTAGAACAGAGGACCTATCAACTTGTTTTATTAATATGGTAGATAATGCTTACGAATATGCCATGAGCGACCCTACTCAACTAATGAACACCACCAAAGGCACGGTTTTCGGAGCATATAACGCCATAACAGGATACTTTCAAAATGTACGTTCTTATAAGGATAATGAAGCAAAACTAGCCTCTATACTAATGGGTGGTACCGGACAATTACGTGTGCAAACTGCTTTTGATCTTTGTACCAATTATGCTGCAAAGGGTACTATAGTAGAACTAAACTAACACAATAGGACAGGTAGAATATACTGCCTGTCCTATTTATAATTATATATAATTTTAAATGACAATGATCCTGAAAAGTCAGCGATAGCAACCTAAGCGAAATGCTGCAAGAAAGTGCGTCGCCCCGCAATTGGCCTCCCTTTGGTCAGAACAATTGCGGGGCGGTAAGAGTTACATGATTACTTTCAAACTGTAAATTAAGCGTTTACGATATAGACTTAGGATATGCAAATAAAACCTGCAGGATAAGTTACGCTACATTGTCGTAATTAATGTTATCGTTAAATTCTTCTATAGTTACATAATTCAAAGCGGAATGTCTTCATTTTCTGTTCTACCCAATTTCAATGTATTGCTTCGCCTATTCGCTTCGCTCAGGTCAAAGATTTCCAGTTTCATTTTTCCTTTAGAAATCAGTTTGTTCCCATAAATCAATTCCGTTTTCAAAGATTTGAAGAAGCTTTCCGCTACTACATTATCCCAGCAATTTCCTTTACGACTCATATTGCGGGATATTTTTTTACAGGAATCAAGAACATTTACAAACTTTTTACTGGCATATTGGACACCTCTGTCAGAATGAAAAATCAAAACTTGAGCAATATTTCGGTTTTTAACCGCCATTTTTCAAGTTTTAAGTGAGGTTTCATCTGTACTCATTTCCTCGCTTAAACTCCAGCCTATGATTTTTCTATCGTACAAATCCATAATAGTCGTCAGGTATACAAACCCTTCCTTGGTATGGATATAAGTAATGTCTGAAACCCATACTTTTGAAGGCATTTTGAAAAGAAATTCTCTGTTTAATACATTTTCGACAACTAAATAATTATGATTCGAGTTGGTTTTTACTTTGAACTTCTTGTATAATTTGCTTCGTAAACCTTGCTCTTTCATATATATTGCCAATGTAATTCTTGAAGTTTAATAACCAAAACTTTGAAGTTCTAATGTTATTCTGGGACTTCCGTATCGTTACTTGGATTCAAAATAAATCGATATTATTTGTTCTTTTATTACCATTTTTTGTTGCTGTCTAACGGTGATTATTTACTCTTTCCATCGGTAATAACTTCCGCTGTTCACTTATAGAACTTTGCACATTTTTTCAATCGGGAATAGTTGTTCATTTCTTTTTTTAATATATCACGTTCTAACTCGGCGTCTTTGAGTCTTTTCTCCAGTTCGTAGATTCTTTCTTGCTCGGGAGTTAGTTTTAAATTTCCTTCCCCAGGAAAACTTCCTTCTCCAAATTCCTCGGACTCTTTACGCCATTTATACAACTGTGGTGCTGTGACTCCCAACTCTCTGACGAGTTCTGATACATTTGTTCTATCATAACTTAATTGAACGGCTTTATCTTTAAAAGCTTTGTCATAAATTTTACGGACTTCTTTCATAGGCTAAAATTAAGATTATTTCTTAACTTTCTGTGATGGCTAAGTTAGCATGTCCATCTAACATATAGTCCTTCAAACTTACTTGCCTGTCTTGAAATTAAAATATATAATAAAATGACACAAATAAACTCTTATTTTATATATAAAAAAACATGCCTTTCTTTTTTATTTCAATCGAAATATAGATATTCGTATTAAATACAAGAAATCCATGAATGATTACTTAATAGGTATAGGAAAAAGAATTAAAGACATTCGAAAAAAAAATAAAAAAACAATTAATACTGTTGCCTCTGATGCAAAAGTAAGCAATGGACTAATCTCAAGAATTGAAAATGGCAGAACCATTCCTTCTCTACCTGTTTTACTGAGTATAATTAATGCTTTGGAAGTGGAAGTATGTGATTTTTTTGAGGGTATGTCAAATACTCCTGAAAATAATTATATCGTCTCTCGTAGTCAAGACAATGCAATTATCGAAAAAGAAGATGAGGCCAAAGGCTTTGCTTATAACTATATTTTCGGAAAACAGCTTTCTTCTTTAGGTTTTGAAGCCGTGTTACTCGAAATACAACCCAACTCTCAGAGAGAAAAAGTAGAAACAGATGCGTATGAATTCAAATACATGCTTTCTGGAGAATGTATTTATACTATTGGCGATGAAGAAGTACTATTAAAAGAAGGTGACTCTATATTTTTTGATGGAAGAATACCGCACGTCCCAATCAATAGAAGTAAAACAGCCGCTAAAATGTTAGTACTTTACTTTTTTATATAACTCTCGAAAAAGCTTAAAAAAACTCTCCTAATTAGTTAATCAAAAAGGAGAGTTAAACAAAAAACAAATGAAAAAAATTATAAGAGTATTGCTCTCAGTTCGGTTATACTGTCTAAAATATAACTAGGATTGGCCTTTTGAATCTGTTCTCTCGTTTGTGCCCCTGAAAGAACACCAACAGTAATACCACAATTGGCATTTTTACCCTCCTCAATATCTATTGCTGAGTCTCCCACTTTCATCACTTTTTCAGCATCAAGCACACCTGTATTGCTCATTGCCAAAAGAATCATATCCCCTTCTGGCCGTCCATTTACAACATCATCAGCCGTTACTAACCCATCAATGGTTTCTCCAACAATCCAACCTAGTTTTTCTATTAATAAATTAGCTGTTTTGCGGTCATAGCCCGTATTTAAAACTACTTTAATATGATTTTTTCTTAAATCTTTAAAAAGCTGTTCTGTGCCTTCAAAACTTTTAATTTCTAGAGTATCATAGGCGCTTTTTAGGGCTATTTTAAATTTTGAAAAAGCTATACTAGCTACTAAACTTGTATCCGTTAACGAGGTACACTCTTTTAAAACTGCAGTTATCGCCTGATGCTTTTCTTTTCCTGCACCGAACTTCAAGACTTGATCTAAACTAACATTAAACCCTTCGTCATTAATTACTTTCTGTACTGTTTTGTAAACGACATTATCCTCGTCTACCGTTGTTCCGGCCATGTCAAAGACCACCAATTCCATTCTTTTTTTCATTCTTATTTATTAAAAATTTTATTAATATTTCCTTTTGAGAATCCAGCGCTACCCGTCATTCCCTTTCCTCCTATTCCAGTTATAATATGGATGTGTTCATCAATGGTTTCCTCAAAAATATCTTTGGTTTTACATTGCGAATACATGCCATACCATCTGTTTTTAATCTCATAATTAGGTAAATCAATTATTTTTTTTGCTTCTTGTATCATGAAATTATCAATATTCATATCTAAGTCAAAACCCAAATCATCTTTATTTTTGGCGTCAGCATAATGATGAGAATCTCCCAAAATGACAGAACCATCGGCCGCTTGTTTAAACAATATATGTACACCCCATTTTTTTTCTAAAGCATCAGGGTTTTCTTTTGCTTTTATCGTTTTAAAGGATGGACACTCATAAAATGCCTCATACCTTCTAATGGACAAACCAGTTAGTATTGATCCTGGAAGAACATAATTTTTTTGTGGCTTCGTCTGCATCATCTGTAATTTAGAAACCTCTAAATCGCTTTTGTTAAAAAGTTCTGGATACAAATTCTTAAACTCATTCCCGTTGCAAATAATAACTTTACTTGCAGAGAATTTCTCATTTGCCGAACTTAAAATCCTGACTCCGTTTAAAGTTGATTCACAATTAATAATACTTGTATTTGTGATTAGTTTTAAACCCATTTTTAGGATCATAAATTCTTGTAATCTGTAAATCATAGTTCTGGGTTCCACAGTAACTTCTTCAGGAAAAAATAACCCTGCTTTTACATAGTCGGAACGCAAACCTGGATATTTATCCAGACATTGCTGCTTAGTCAACAAATATGATTGATAACTATTGGCTTTATTGATTCGGTACAACTCATCTATGAGCTGTATTTCTTCCTCATTCGATGCCAAATAAACAGATCCATTTTGCCGAATAGAAATATCAAATTGATTTTGAATTTCTTTATAAATACTCAAACTTTCTCTACCATAAGATTGCCATTTAGAGTCCATTCCAGAAGGTACCACTTGTCCAAAATTTTGAATAGTGGCCCCTATTGGTTTTTTATCTTTTTCTATAATAGCGACCCGAAGTCCTTTTTGTAAAGCATGATAAGCATGGAAAGTTCCCAATACACCACCACCAATAACGATAAGGTCATAAACTGTTTTCATGGAATTCTAATTTATAATTTGTACTGTGTTTTGTATGTTGTTTATATTTTTTATTCAAATAAATAATAGAGCTTGTAGTCACAATCAGTCCTATTCCTGCAACTAAATAGGCTCCATACATAAAGAAGTTCAACCAAGATAAAGTCGCTTGTCCAAAGTTTTTATAAAGTAAAACAGAAACACTGCCCAAATAACCAAAAGCATCAGCGATGTAAATTAAAAAACCTGCATTACCTTTAATCTTAAAGGCCCCCATAAAACGGTCAAAAAAGAGACAGTTAAAAGGTACATAACAAATGTATAACCCGAAACCTGAAACGACCATCCATGTAAATGGGTTTAAACTCCCCAAATGAAATAAGAATGTAGAAATACCTATTGAAAGGGATCCTATCAATAACAAAATCTGATAAAAAAGTAATGCTTTCATGTTATCTCTAAAATAAAAGGCAAGACCCAAGACTAATAATACAATAAAAGCGACTAATGTTTCAGAACTTGTATAAACTCCGATATCCCCTTTATATCCGATACTATCCCATAATTCTCTTGCGAAATTGTCTCTAAAATCTCTGAAGGCTGTTAGAAAGGTATAAAACAGTACCCATATCGTTATTGGAAATAAAAATTGAATTAATAATTTCTTCCGGTCTTTTCCAGTCATAGGAACACGCTCCGATCGCAGCTCAATATCTTCTTCGTTTGGCTTTGGAATTTTTTCTAACAACCAGGTAAAAAATAACAAGGGCAAAACAAATAGTAAACCTGTTATGGCGGGCATCCAAAACTGGGAAAAACCCCAGGATGACATCACTAAAAGTCCCATTGATTTTACTACTCCGCTAGAAACTATAAAACTGGTACTTAAAGCCACTCCTAATATCTCTGTGAATTTTCGACCTTCTAGATAGGAAAATACAATTCCCCAAATCATTCCTAAAGGAACTCCATTGATAAACATAAAAAATATATTATAAGGTCTGGGTACCACGGCAAATAAAACTAAAGCTAGTTCAGCTATTAAAATTAAGGTTAGAAGATAATAGGCTCTTTGGCTTGCCTTTAATTCTGAAACCACTTTAATACCTATAAACTTAGAAAGTACATACCCCAATACCTGTGCAATAATTAAAATAATCTTGTAATCAATATGAAAAACTTCCAAGCCTTCAAATGTCGCTACACTAAAAGGTTTCCTAAAAGCATACATACAGAAATAGGCCCCAAAAGAAGCTAACGAAGCGTTCAGTACAAATGGGATATTTGATTTTTTTGCTGACTTTTGCATTAGTTTTTATATACTTTTATCACTTTTCCTTTCATATCAGTATCCTTTGCAGCACCTTCTAAAAGATGTAATATTGTGGGTGCGATTTGATTGCTATATAACTGTTCCTTTGATGCTATTTCTCCAAGTGTTTCTGCACCATTCCCAAAAACAACTAACCAAACTTGGTCTGCCCCAACGATATCCGATCCGTGACTTTTCCATGTTTTTAATGGCTGAGTTCCGCGTCCATGATCAGTAGAGATAATAAAAACCGTGTTGTCCTTATAAAAAGGATCCTCTTGAGTAAAACTCCACAATTCTTTTATCAAAGCATCTGCGGTATGTGCGGATTTTAAATACGCATCGTATTTTCCATCATGAGCAAAATCATCGGTTTCTCCATAAGAAACGTAGACCAATTCAGGATGCTCCTTTTTCATATACTCCAAGGCGTAATTTGACGTAAAGGCATCTAATCTTACTGATCCCCAAGGTGATGGGATTTTAGATTGCAAATCATTTAAAAATATTTCTCTATCTGAAAGAGTTTTGGATTTTGATGTTTCAAAACCTGCATTTACAGGAATTCCCGAACGCTCTTCATTTATAATAAAAGGAAATACATCCCAACTACCAAAAGCAGCCACTTTGCCCTTGTATTGTGGCGTATTATTAATTTTTTCTAAGACTGTTGTATTAGGATTATTAATTTTAGCATTACTCTTGATTCGTTTATCATCCGCTACTCCTGATAATATTTCGTTATATCCAGGATACGAAAACCACATGCTATTTGTTAAATTAACATTGCTCCCCAAATTTCTATTACCATGAATTTGCCCCATTGTAACCACTTCATTCCAAAGAAAGGGCATTAACACTTTTCTTCTATCTTCTGGAGTTGCTCTCCAAAAATGTTTCTTTAACTCCAATGTATCTTCTACATATTCCTTATTAGCAATCAGTTTAGCATCGGCTCCAGTAAATAATTCTTGCCATCGGAAACCATCTAAGGTGATTAAGATGACTTTTGGCTTTTTGGTTTCTGTTTTCTCTTGTGCCTGAGTTCCAAAAAAAAATATTGTTAATAAACTTGTTAGTACGATTGATCTTTTCATTTTATTATATTTTTTGATGTTGTACCATCGTTAAACTTTCTTCTAAAATTTGTAAAGCTTCATTTAATTCTTCTCTACTAATGGTCAATGCTGGAGACAATTGTAAAACATTTCCCGCCGAAACTTTAAAACTAAGACCACTCTTTAAACAAGCGTACATTACTTTTTCAGCCTCAGCAATCGCTTTTTCTTTTGTGACCCTGTCTTTCACTAATTCTATTCCCCACAAAAGACCGATACCGCGAACATCTCCAATGAGTGAAAACTTTTCCTGAAACCCACATAATTTCGATTGCATATAAACCGCATCCTCTTGTACTTTTACTAATAGATTATTTTCTTCAATAAATTGAATCGTACTGAGGCCAGCAATTGCACCAACAGGGCTTTTTTCGTGGGTATAATGGCCCAAAGAAATAGAGCCAAGAACGTTATATTCATCTCTGGTAATTATAGCAGCTTGCGGAAAAATACCGCCGCCCAAGCCTTTGCCTAAACACAAAATATCGGGTTCGATATCATAATGTTCAAAAGAAAACATCTTTCCGGTTCTGCCTAAAGCAATTGGAATTTCGTCTAATATCAATAAAACATCATATTTATCACAGAGCTTTCTTGCCTCTTTCCAAAAATGTTTCGATGGAATTTGGACATCGGTATTTCTAATTGTTTCCACTATAAAAGCTCCGATATCTCCCTCTTTTTCAAAAACATATTCTAGGTATTCTAAACATTTATTTTCATTATTTTCAAAAATACCACGGTAAGTAACTGGAGGAGGAATTCGTTCAATCCCGGGCAATAACGGCCCCATATATTCTCTAAAAGCTGACTCACCTCCCACACTGATTGCATCTAAAGAAGCCCCATGAAAAGAGTCCCAGAAAGAAACAACTTTAAACTTTTTAGTTATGGCTCGCGCCAATTTCAAAGCGATTCCCACCGCGGAACTTCCGTTTGGCGTTAAGAGGATTCTGTTTAAACTTCCTGGACATAAACTGGCTAATTTCTCTGCAAAATTAATGGCAGCTTCGTTTGTGAACCTTCTTGGAGAAAAAGATAAACTTTGTAACTGAGCAGTAATATTTTCAATCAGTGTAGGATTCGAATATCCTATTTGATGAACGTTGTTTCCATGAAAATCATAGTATTTTTTACCTGAAATGGAGGTAATACTAGCGTCACTGCAATCACTTAAAACATCCAGACAAGGCGTTGACAAGGCCTGATGAAAAAAATAACGGGCATCTTTATCTAAAAGTGCTTTTGTCTTTTCATCGACCGTCGTTGCCAACCAATCGATACGCGCCTCGCTCAGATTGATATCGCCTTCGGTTACACTGTTTTTGGAATTTTCTTGCTGCATTTTAAATTTTCTAAAGCTCTTGAGCTGTTAAAATAGTCGTTGGAAGAATCTGTTTTGGTAGAGTTCTGCTTTGGTAAAAAACGTCTAACCAGCCCCCTCCGCCTCCGTTGAACCAAACAATTTCTAAAGGATAAATTCCTGCTTTTAAGTGAATTTTACCTGCTTTTTCTTCTACACCGTGATCTCCATCATTATTTACAATCATTTCATTATTAATTTTCAGAATACTACCATCGTCTGAGCGCGTAAAAAAACCATAGGTATCTTCTTTATCAATAGTAATGTTGGTCTTAAATCGAACTACGGTGTTGTCTTTTATAGTCTCTTTTATTTCATCTGAAGTAATCTCAAAACAATTTCCTTTGGCATTTGGAGTTAAACTTTCTAAAAAGGGAACAGTCTCTAAATTAGATAAGTAAAAAACTTCATAAGAAACAGGCATTTTCAAATTAGACCCTTTTACTCTAAAAAAAGCTTCATTGACCATACTGTTTATTTTCAAATCTTTAAAAATCGCACTTTTTACCACTGCATTTTGAGATACTTTAAATGGCTTTGTGTAGCTATTAGAAGTATTAGAAGGCATTGATCCGTCCACTGTATATTTAATAACTCCTTCGTCATTTGCATTTTCTATCACTACTGTGGCTTCATCATTATACAAACCACCTGCTTTTTTAGCTAACACCGCTTTTGGTAAAATAATTGGTTCTTTGAGCCTTTTGACGATAGGATATTCATTGGATTCATTAAAACCTATAAATGCATTTTTAACCGGTTTACCAATACAAGCCATAGGCAATTTTAGACCGAAAGCAAAAGCGACTGTTGCTGCGTTGTCATATTGATAAACAGGATCGATGATTTTAAAGTTTTTCTTAATCGATTTTCCCCATAGAATAAAAGGAATCTCAATTTCCTGTAAAGATTCACCACCATGCCCTTTTCCTATTCCACCGTGGTCAGAAGAGATAATAACCAAGGTTTTATTTGCCATTTCAGAATTTTTTACGGCAAGCATCACTTCTCCTAAAAGAGCATCCGCTTTTTCTACAGATTTGTAGTATTCTGGGGTTCCATGTCCAAATTCATGTCCTGCATGATCTACATGATCGAAATGAATAAAGATGAACGTAGGTTGTTTTGATTTTAAATACGCACTCGCTAGTTGAGCGGTTTCGTCTTCTGTTTTAGGGCTAATATCATAATCAACAGCATTCTTTTCAAATAGCCTTCCAAAACCATCCCAATGGTAAATCGCTCCTATTTCTGCATTTTTTATTTTGGTATTAACCAAATTAAAAATAGTGGGAAATAGAAAATCTTCGCTTTGCACCACAGGAGGCAAAACAAAATTATTTTTCTCCCAACTGTTAGATGTTATACCGTGTTGTTCTGGTCCCGCTCCCATAATCATAGAAGCCCAATTAGTACTAGAGCTTGTAGGCAAAACAGATCTGGCATGCATCGTTGACGCACCTTCACTTATTACTTTATCAAAATTAGGTGTTTTGGCATTTTCTAGTCCGTTTGGACTCAATCCATCAAAACCGATTACAACCACATGCTTAATTTGGGGTGATTTTTGTGCTTTTACTGAAACACAAGACCAAAGGGAGAATATCCCTATCGCCATAATAAAATATTTTGTTTTTTTCATGTTACTATTTAATTAGCCACATTGCTGCATTGATATCATCAGAGCCTCCAAATTGTGAGCTTACTGCCGCTTTCACATTGGAAGAATTATTTTCAAATTCGCTTACAGGATATTTCCATCGTAATGGAATTTTACTAGCATTATTATTTGCAGGACCAACATCAAAGCGTGGAACACCCGTTCTTCTATAATTAAAATAGGACTCACGACCAGAATTATTAAAAAACGATATGTATTTTTGAGTTAAAATCTGATTTAATCCAGTTGCATTATTTCCTTTATAGCTAACATTTGGATTTAAAAGAAAAGCATCTATATCATCCTGTACTACGGCATAAAATTGCATTGATGCTTTAATTCCATTCAAATAATGACTTTCAGCATTTTCACCACTAATCCATCCTCTATTTATTGCTTCTGCAATAGTAAACTCTTGTTCTGAATAACCAATTTGAATGTATGGCTCTCCTTTAAAGTTACTGTAATATCTAGATTCATTTGGATAACTATATTTACCAGCATCTGAATCTGTTTGCATTTGTCCTTGCTCATCTCCACTATTAGCAGCAACGTAGGCATTCAAATTTTTTGGATCATTTGCATTAAAATAAAACGGAGCTGGGTCTGCCACAATATAGATTCTTGGATCATTATTGCTTTTAAGAATATTTAAATAGGTAGCTCCCATAATATTTCTATTTCTATTAAATCCATAACTACTAGGATTCAACTCATACCTATTTCCTTGTTCGTCAGCAAAATTTCGTACCATATTATCCTCTACTCCTCTTAATATTGGATATTTAGAAGGATTAGAAATGATAGTATTAAATTTACTAGCAACATTTAATTCACTGTTCCTTTTACTTAAGTTTATCAATACTCTTAAATGAAAAGAGTTAATAGTTCTTTGCCATTTGTCTAAATCGCCATTAAAGAAAAAATCGCCTAAGACTTGTGAAGTTCCTACCTCAGCTTTTGCTGTAGTAATTTGATCGTTTGCAGCCTCTAACAAATCCAAAACAGCGATATATACCTCTTTTTGGGAATCATATTTTGGTTGTGTTATTGAAATTTCGGCATCGGCTTTTAAAGATTCACTTAGCGGAATATCACCAACTCGTTTAGCCATATAATCGTAAAAATAAGCTTTAAAAAACTTAGCTAACGCTTCGTATTTACTTTGATTATCTAGTCCTTGAGCTTCTTTTTCCATCGCAACAACAGTAGCCAGTGTTTTGTATCTATAACTATTTATAGCTCCCCAATTATAATCTTGGTTTCCATAGTAATCAAATGAAATTACCCAAAACTGATTGTCTCTTTGAGCATCACTCCACGGACCTTCATCTCCAACATTATTTACTACATTTAGCACCTCTGACAGTAACATTGATGGTGGTACGCTTGTAGCCTTATTTGGATCATCAGTTAAATCTTCAAACTGAGTACAAGAAAACAAGAGTGTTGTTGCGATTAGAAGTGTTACTCCTTTTTTTAAATTATATATTTTCATCTTTTATTTATTTAGAACTTAAGGTTTATATTTAATCCGTAACTCTTTACTGTTGGTGTTTGTAATGGAGATCCTTTTTCATCATTAAACTGATCTAAATCGATATCTTTATGCTTAGCGAAATAAATTAAATTTCGTCCTATTAAAGAAATAGAAGCATTGTTAATAAATGTTTTTGTTAATATTTTCTTAGGAAACGTATAGGTCAGATTAACTTCTCTTAATTTAAAAAATGTTTTGTCGATAATGTTGGCAGCTGTTTGTCCATTATACGATTTTGAAAAATCCTGATAAAACATTTTTGTTGCATTTGGGGCAAAAGTACGGGTGTCTGAAATCACATTCCCTTGTCCATCCGTAGTTAAGGCGCCACTCGAAACCACAACAGCATCAGCTACATAAGATTTTATTCCCTGAACATCATTAGCTCTTTCTGGAGTATCAGTTCCTACTTGTCTACCACTTTGCCACATTTTTCGAGCGACATAATCTTCAATTTTTCCTCCATATCGACCATCTAATGAAAAATCCAAAGAGAAATTCTTATAACTTACATTATTTGCTATACCAGCAGACCATTCAGGAGCTGCATAGCCAATTCTTGTTTCGTAAGCATTTTTTAATGGCTTACCATCAGATCCGACAATCAACTGACCATCAGTAGTTCGCATAAAATCGGTGATGTAATAAGCATCAACTCGATCTCCAATTTTAATTTGCCCGTTGTTAGTTATCTCTCCATATACCTCTTCTAAATACTCTTTATAGGCAGACCAGTTTATTCTAACATTCCAGCTGAAATCTTTCGCTTTTATAGGTGTTGCTGATACCGCTAATTCCCAACCTTTGGTTCTTGTAGTAATCCCATTTTGTTTTTTTGCATTATATCCTGAAGCTTCAGAATACTTTAAATCAAAGATTTGTGGTCCATTTTTATTTTCATAATAGGTAAGATCAATACCTAATTTATTATGAAATAATTGTGTTTCTATACCAAACTCTGTTGAGGAGTTAAAAGCTGGCTCTAAATTTTCATTGGACAAAACAGAGTTTACATAAGCTGGATTATATGTTACACCACCTACTGTAAAAGGACTATTTAATGCATACGTATTTAAGTTACTATAAATGTCTAATGAACTTCCTACTTTTGCAAACGACCCTCTCAATTTTAAGAAATCTACGCTAGGAATATTAAGTACTTCACTTAAAACAGCACTTAAAGACACTGAAGGGTAAAAGAAAGTATTGTTTTTTGCTGGTAATCTAGAATCTTTATCAACTCTACCAGTTGCACCCAAAAATAAGAACGATTTGTAGGATAAATCAGCAGATGCATAATATCCATAAGTTTCATAGTGACTTCTATAGCTTGAAGGTTGAACGGGAGTTTGTGTATTACTTAAAGTATAAAGTCCCGGTACTATTAAATAGTCTGTAGTAGCATAGGAGTCTCTATATTTCTGAATATTTATATTTGCCCCTAAAGTTGATTTTATTCCAAAATCGCCAAACGTATCATCATAGTTCAACATAAAATCAGTATAACTTTTTAATTTATAATTATACCATTCTTTATAATCTCCTTGCGCTTTTTCTCTACCATAAGTAGTCATAGAATAAGGGAATTTTTCGTTTTTAAACTCATTCTCCAAAGCTGCATTAGTTCTAATACTAGCATCAAAATCATCAGTTATTTTATGTTTGAGAGTCACTTGTCCTGTATACCCGTTTGTTTGAACACCTTTCAACCATTCATAAGCCATAAAATAAGGATTGTTGTAACGCGTATATTCAAAATTCTTTTGTTGAGCACCTTCCTTACCCTCTTGCCAATAATTTCTAAGATCTCTAACGTCATAATCAGCTCCTCCCCAAATCAGCATATTGTATATATAACTATTGGGACCATATTCTACATTGGGATTATTAGGTGATGTTTGAAAATTAAAATTAGCACTTGCATCTATAGATGTTTTTTTGCTAAAATTGTATTTACTACTTAAATTGAAATTATAGATATTCAATTTTGTATTAGGATTAATTCCCTTTTGATACGTATGTGACAATGAGAAACGAATATTTCCCTTATCAAATTGAGATGCTATGGCAAGGTTACTAGTTTCTAAAATCCCCATTTCCATAAAATTATTAAAATTGTTTGCTCCTCTGGCTAACCACGGTGTTGGCACTAAATTTCCATCTCCATCTAATGGGCTATCATATTGTGTAATTAACTGCCCATCAAACTTTGGTCCCCATTGGTCATAATCTGCATCATTAACACCGCCTCCTTTACCGTCTTTAAAGGCATAGTTTCCATAAGATCCAGGACCATAACTATTTTGTGTTTCTGGAACTGCATTAAATCCGCCTTGAAATATGGTGTTTTGATTAAACTCTACAACAAAACCACGACTATCTTTCGTACCTCTTTTAGTAGTAATCTGAACTGCACCATTTCCTCCATCTGATCCATATAATGCTGCAGCATTGGCCCCTTTTAATACATTTATACTTTCAATATCATCCGGACTAATATTATAAGTATCGGTTCCTAAAGGAACACCATCAACAACTATCAAGGGTTTTTTTCCACGTAAATATAATTTTGGCGCAGTGAAAAATTCTGCTGAAGAAGCTACTACTAAACCGGAAACTTTACCTGACAATGAGTTCATCACGTTTGGATCTCTAGATTTTGTTAAATCTCCTTTTACTTCTTGGACCGAATATCCTAGTCTCTTTTTTTCTTTTTTAATCCCTAAAGCAGTGACAACAACTTCTTCTAAATTTTCAGAGTTTGCTTTTAGTGTGATTACGGCGCTTTTCAGTTTTGAGGTATTAAAATCAACTGAATTAAAACCGATATAAGAGATTGTAATAATCTCATACCCTTTTGGTAATTGTATTTCAAAATTACCATCCATGTCCGTTCCTGCTCCAGTGGCATTGCCTTTAACAAGTACTGTTGCCCCTGGTAGTGATACATTTTGTTCATCAACCACTTTTCCCCTAAAAAGGGTGGTTTGTGCAAAAATTAAGGATGTCGTAAACATCAATAATAAATTCATTACAATTTTAAATTTTTTCATCAGATAATTAAATAGTTACTATTAGTAAATTTTGTGGTGTAAAATTGGTGTTTATTTTAATATTAGTAAACTTTTACACTTTAATAAATCTTTAACAGAGCTTTATTCTATTGTCAATTAAATGTTATGCAATGACAAAAAAAAGGAAAAATAAGAATGAGTCTATTAAAATGAAATTAAAAAAATAAACCAATAAAACAGCCCAACAAAATCCCCCTTAACTGGAGTAATTCTGTTGGGCTGTTGCTGAAATAAAAAAATAACGAGTTAAATACTATTGCTTTTTCTCTCTATTTTCTAATCGATAAGCATCTTGCTCTTTACTATCTCGAAACATATCTTCTACATTATCAATTTTAGGTGAGTCTTTAAGTGCTTTCCAATTAAATTTTTCATCAAAAGGATCTAATGCTTTTTGAGGATTAAAAACTTTAGGATCAACTTCTAAAGCATTGTACGGTTTATAGTTTGGAATAGTGGTAAAAAGATCACTTAAATCAGTTGCACCTGCATCATATTGATTTAAATAAGGCATGTTGAGAATATTCCAAAATGATTTAAATATACTGCCAAAACTATAATGTTGATGACCTACATAATCTCTTTTTACCCAAGGAGAAATTAGCATCAGAATACTTCTATGTGCATCAATATGATCGACTCCATTTTGTGCGTCATCTTCAGTAATAACTATTAACATGTTTTTCCAATACGGTGTATGAGATAAATATTCTACAATTCGGCCCACAGCCAAATCATTGTCGGCCATATAGCTTTCTCTGAAAGGATATCCGGCTTCTGGGCGATCATCAGCTCCATGGTCGTTTGGAATTATAACCGTTGAAAACGGAGGCATATTCCCATTGCCATTCATCCATTTCTCATCGAATTCTTTAATGAATTGATCAATCCTGAATTGATCAGGTATGGCTGTATTATATGTTGGATACATTTTAGAAGTCCTTTCGAATAAAGGTTCGGGCATTGGAAAGTTAACAAATTGTTGGATTCCCGTATATTTAAATTCAGCCTTGTATAAAGCTGGTTCGAACATAATGCTGAAACCAAAATTATAAAATTCAACCTTATGACGAGCCAAATGATCCCACATCGATCCTGCTTCATTATAATCTTCCGGATAAATGGCTCCTGCAGCGCCATTCATTGCAAAAACTCCAGGCGCTTTTGAATCTTTTTTAAAGCTGCGATTACCTCCATAACTTGCTGCTGTAGCGGTTTCACACCATTCATTAGGATACGTATTGGTTAGCCAACGATGACCGTCTGCTGAAACATCGGCATCTACATAAAAATTGTCCGAAAGACTGAATTGTGTGGCTAAGGCCAAATGGTTAGGCATCACCGTAGTATTGGAAACCGAATCTGTTTTCTTTCGGTTCGAAAAAGAAGCATTTTCGCCATATCGTGCTATTGTTGCATCTCCGTCTCCTTTCTTAATCTGACCAAAAATTTCATCATAAGTTCTGTTTTCTTTCGATATAAATACAATGTGTTTAATTGGGCTTTCTTTCTCTCCTGGAAACAAAGGAATTGGATTATTTGCTCTTTTGTTAAAAACAGAATCGGTCGCATTGGTAAATAGAAAGCTATTAGAAACAACCTTGTTTGTCATCTCTTGCAATTGTTTGTCTTCTGGGATAGGAACGACTTGCACAGTTCCTTTCATTAACGAACCTATATAACTACCGTCAGGACCTAGTTTATAAGTAGCGCCTCCATTAGGACCGCTTCCAAAACCTTTAGCATTGGCAATGATTAGTTTTTTTCCATCTCGACTTACTTCAATTTTAGAAGGAAACCAAGCCGTGGGTATATGTCCTAAAACTTTTTGATCTGCTACATTAATTACTGCCACAGCATTTATTCCAGATTCCGCTACATACAAACGTTTTTGATCTGGGCTTAAAGCCAATCCAAAAGGAATCACGCCCCGAAATTGCTTTACACGAGGATCTAGTTTCAGAGGAATGGTATTAACAACAGAATCCTTTGCAATAGAAATAACCGAAATATTATCATTAGTACCATTACTAACAAAAACATAATCATCAGTCGCAACAATTGAGTTGGGACTGGAACCTCCCACTGCAGGAATACCTTCTACTAAAGCACCAACCAAATTTCCCGTTTTAATTTTCGCTGCTACTTTTGGCTGTAAAGTATCTTCAATATCTATGGCAAATATAGAAAAGGCATCAATTGCATTAAGCTCCCCTAACCCTTTTATAGCTATGGTATCATTTTGAATACCCGTTTTCATTTCTTTAGCACCATACGCAAAAGCAGGATAGTTAATTGATTTTATCTTAGCGTCTTTTTCGTTACTTTCTTTTATATAAGAGTATTCGAACATACCTACATTAACGACATAGACTTTTTTCTCATCTGGTGACAAACAGATACCAAAAGGATAACGTCCAACAGGAACAGAATGGATCAGGGTTTTAGTCTCCGTGTTCATAATTAGCATCCTAAATCCTATTTGATCCACAGCATACAGGGTTTTTCCATCTTTAGACAACTTCATATCTCCAATATAACCATGGCTATAATCACTATCTTCAGAACTAAAGGAGCAATCGATAGAGTCTTTTTTTACACCCGTATCGACATCAAACAAATACACTTTGTTTTCTTGCCCACCAGCAACATAAATCGTTTGATTATCTGGTGCAATTGCTAAACCCATAAATACAGAAGCCAAAACGCCTTTATCCGTAGCTGGACCCGGAGGAATTTGCTGTACTACTGGATTATCCGACAAAACATCTCGAATAATAGTAATCGACAAAGGATTAGTTCCTGAATTTGCTGTAACGGCAACATTTCCATTTGGACTTAAAGTCAATCCGTAAGGATGAGGCGCAGTTATTATATTTTTTCCGGCGGGAGTAATAAAGCGACCGTTCGGAATTACCGTTATTCCTTTTTTATCAATATTTGTTATTTGGTTTCCGCTAGGTGCAGATATAATCCATAATATCTTTTTTGACACCTCTTTTTTAACACCACTACATCCCACAAAAAAAAGGAGTAGAAATAACGATAGAATAATTGTTTTCATGATTTTTGTATATAGAGTATGTTTTTTGCTTTTGACACAAGGTCCTTGGTCTTCAAATTTATTGAAAAGAACATTGGATTAAGTAAAGTTCAAAATATATCTTTACTATTTAAGATTAAAATCAATTTATTTTAGGTTTTATATCAATAGCGACAAAAATATAAGATTAAAAAATTTGCGTGCTATTTTAAATATCAACGTAGTGTTACTATACTGTTATATAAATAATTTTTAATTGATTTATAGATTTAAGTGTATATTAACTATAAAAAAAAATGCTCAATAGTTAATCAACTATTGAGTAAAGCAATAGACAGATTATGAGAGCAGACACCAAAAACTTATGTATTTAATCGAAAGATATACAGCGCATAACAGGAAAAAGTTGTTTTCAAAACATTATACTATTACAAAATATAACACAGTGGATATGCAAATAAAACCCGCAGTATTAGTTAAGCAACATTTTTGAAATTATTTTTCTGTATCCAGAATTCTTCAATTGTTTTGTAATCTAAAGTAGAATGCCTTCTTTTTCGGTTATACCATATTTCAATGAATTCGAATATATCGAGTTGCATTTGCTCTTTTGATATAAGGGTATTACCATAAATCTGTTCCGTTTTCAAAGTCTTAAAAAAGCTTTCCGCTACTGCGTTATCCCAGCAATTCCCTTTTCTACTCATACTTCGTGTAATCATTTTATAGGAATCAATCACATTGGTAAACTTCTTGCTCGCGTATTGAAGGCCACGGTCAGAGTGAAAAACTAAACCTCTTTCAATGTTTCTGTTTTTAACAGCCATTCTCAAAGCTGCCAAGGAAGTCTCCTTTACACTCATCCCATTGCTTAAACTCCAACCTATGATTTTTCTATCGTAGAGGTCTAAAACGGTGGTCAAATATAAAAACCCTTCTTTTACTCGGATATAGGTGATATCTGACACCCAAACTTTTGACGGTTCTGCAACCGAGAACTTCCTATTCAAAACATTGGGGACAATTAAATGGTTATGCGTAGAATTAGTTGTAGCCTTAAATTTCTTGCTTAATTTACTTCGTAAACCGAGTTCATTCATGTATTTGGCAACAGTAATTCTTGATGTTTTATTGCCTAAAAAAGCCAATTCTGCCGTTATTCGGGGACTTCCATATCTTTGTTTTGAATCGAAATAGATCGAGGTTGTTATTTCCTTAAGAAGCTCAACCCTTTGTTTTCTATCTGAAATAGACCCGCTTTTCCATTGAAAATAGCTTCTTTGACCAACTTGTAATACTTTGCACATCATTTCAATCGGAAATATCTTTTCATTGTTTCTAATGAAAGTATAAATCATCGACCGTTTTTGGAAAAGATGCCTATTGCTTTTTTTAATATATCCCGTTCTATCTCCGCATCCTTTAGCTTTCTTTCAAGTTCTGAAATCCGCTTCTGCTCTGGCGTTTGTTTTACATTGCCGTTACCAGGAAAACTTCCTTCTCCAAAATCTTCATACTCTTTTCGCCATTTATATAACTGTGGAGCGGTAACTCCTAATTCTCTGGCTAATTCTGATATATTTGTTCTCTCATAACTCAATTGAACGGATTTCTCTTTGAAAGCTACGTCGTAAATTTTTCGATTCTTTTTTCATAAATTAAAATTAAGGTTTTTATTCTTAACTTTTTATGCGGGTAAAGTTAGCAAGTCCATTACTGAAATTCTGCTCTAATAATACACTAATAGTATACCTTTGTTCACTGGTTAAATGGCTCATTATTTACAACTTTGGTCAGGAGTAAATAAAGACAATTTATTCCATTCGAAGGAGAGGACTTAAATGTCCTTTCTTTTGAAAAAATTATCCTATCTTTTTTCCTGAGAGTTGCATTAATTAATTGAATCTAGTTACCAAAAAAACAAGAAACACGAGATTATATACAATATACTGTAAAAGAAGAATTGGGTATCGGTTTTATTAATCCTGAAACCAAGAATAGATATATTGAAATTGTGAATGAATTAGTGAGAAATGGTGCCGAATGCATCATATTAGGTTGCACCGAAATTCCAATGCTGATAAGTCAAGAGGATTTTAATGTACCAATATTTGACACAACAAAAATTCATTCACAAGCCATTGTTGAATACATATTATCTTTAAGTGAAGAGACAAAATAAGAAAGCCGAACTGCTAACAGCTAAGGGTTCGTTGCATCAGAAAGTCAGACAATAAACTGGCGGTTGAACGGAGCCGATTATACTTCTAGCCTTATGGAGTTATCGTAAAATAGTTAGGCGAATTTCGAGAGGATTTACAGTCCTCTTTTTTTATAAGTAGAAATCGGTCTGGTTTTCCCGTGTTTTTCTTCACTTTTTCCAGTTGTTCGTAGAGTTAAATACAAATTCCCCTGTTCTTTTTTATCTTTCCAAATATGTTGATGAATAGACTCTATTGACACACAAATCAATCCGTTTTTTGAGCAAACCCTTATTATTTGTTTTGGACTTAACTCCTGATGGAGTATTCTTTATTCCTCTCTTTAATTCCTACTATTAAATCATTTCTTTTGGTTTTTCTTTTTTGTCGTTTATCATAATTACGCTGGGCTAAATCACAATTACGTTTTAGTTCTCGCCTTAAAACTGACTTATTTTTTTTAATAACTAATGCTATTTCGCTTTTTTTTTTAAAATTCTGTTCTAATCATACAGTAATCGTATATCTTTGGTTATCGCATAAATGGCTAATTATTTACAACTTTTGTCAAGAGTAAATAAAGATAATTTATTCCATTCGAAGGGCGGGACTTAACGCTTTAGGAACGTTGTAAATTCCTTTTGGTACGTTGTTGTTCTATTAATTTGTTATTTTATGATCAAAAAAGCTATTTCTCTTTTCTCCTTTTTATTTCTATTTTTATCATTGACAGTTCTGTGCTTGTTTGTCCCGCTACAGAAGTGTTTTCTTCAGCACTACGAATCAAATAAGGCATAACGTCCTTTACATGGCCAAACGGCAAATATTTTGCTACATTATAACCTTGTGCTGCTAAATTGTAACTGATATTATCACTCATCCCATGCAATTGACCAAATCAGATTCTGTTATCATTATTTTTGATTCCCATTTCCTTCATCAAACTCATTAAAGTATAAGAACTTTGTTCATTATATGTTCCTGCAAAAATGGACATCTTATCTAAGTGTTCTATCATATAAAGAACCATCGCATCATAGTTTTGATCTGTGTTTTTTTTGAAGCACAAATTGGTGTAGGGTATTCTTTTTCTTCTGCCCTGATTTTTTCTTTTTCCATATAGGCACCACGAACCAATTTCATACCTATGAAAAAACATTCTTTTTCGGATTGTTTGTGTAGGCTTTTCAAATAATCCAAACGATCCCAACGGTACATTTGTAAAGTACTAAAAACTAACGCTTTATTCTTGTTGTATTTTTGCATCATTTGTGTAACCAAATCGTCAGCTGCATTTTGCATCCCGCTTTCTTCAGCGTCTATAAGTAAAGCTACATTTTTTTATATGCTTCACTGCATGCTAAATCAAAACGAGCTATTATTCTATTCCATTCTGCTTGTTCCTCTGTGGTTAAGGCTTGTTTTTTACCCACTTTTTCGTACAAACCAATACGCCCAAAACCTGCAAAAGGAATTGCCTTTCGTTTTTTGGCAAATTTAATTGTTTTTAAAGTCATTTGAAGAGCTGCATCAAATTGATCTTCCTCCTCTTTACCTTCAACAGAATAATCTAATACAGCAGAGACTCCTTTGGTAAACATTTTACCCACTACACTCAAACAATCCTCTTCATTAACACCTCCACAAAAATGGTCAAAACAGTCACTCGAATTAATTTTTCAACCGGAAGCTTTAGTTTTATTGCAAAATTTGTAACTGCAGTTCCAATTCTAACTAACAGCCTATTGTCAATTATTTTAAAAAGAAAATAAGCTCTGTCAAGTTCGGAATCGCTTTTTAATGCAAAAGCCAATTGTGTATTATTAAATATTTTAATCATTTTTTTTATTTTTTTCGCACTATTTGAACCACTTATTTGATTTTTTGTTAAAATCAAATCTTTATGAATTACGTTTTTAGGTTAGATATTCAATACCTATTTTCCCATATTAATTTAGCCGATACAAAATCTTCTATAGCAATCCCAACTGATTTAAAAAGTGTAATTTCACCATCATTTGTTCTTTTATGATTTTTATCTTTACATAAGGTAATTAAATCACCTTTGATACATTCTGAAGTGATAAATCCTTTTTCAAGGCACTGATAAATTTATCCTGCTTTTTGGGTGTTGCTTTTAGGTGGAGAAGTAATTGCCGTTTAGGCGGATGTAAGCAAAACAGCAGATGTAAAAAATCTTTTTGACCAAGCTATTTCACGTTTTGGTAGAATTGATGTGTTAGTAAATAATGCGGGTATTATAATTAATTAAAGATACAACCGACGAAGATTTTATACGTCAGTTTGACATCAACGTAAAAGGAGTTTTCAACGCCTTACGTGAATCATCAACTATATTAGTAGACAACGGAAGTATTATTAATCTTTCTGCCTCCATAAATCATATTATGTTACCGACTTATGGTACTTATGTTGCAACAAAAGCCGCTGTAGAACAATTGAATAGAGTTTTTTCAAAAGAAATTGGCGATAGAGGAATTAATGTAAACTCTGTTTCTCCTGGAACTACAAATACCGAACTTTTTACTTTTGAAAAACCTCAAGAAATTATAGATCGTTTGGCTTCTCTTTCACCTTTTAACAGAATTGAAGAACCAGGTGATATTGCAAAAATAGTACTCTTTTTAGCCAGTGATGATGCAAAATGGATCAATGTTCAAAATATTGGAGGAAATGGAGGAATGTCATAATTGATAAAAAAAATGATAAAAACTATTATTTTAGGATTTTTTGAAGCAATTGCAGTTACTATAGCTTTTGTATTGCCATTGCCTACTTCGACCATATTCTTATTTTGGGTAAGTTAATATCTTTTTAGTAAAACTATTAAAAAGATAATTTTAATTTTTATTCAAATTGTTTTAGGGGTAATCATGAGTGCTAATCAAGAAGCACTGTCTAATCTTATTGGTGGTCTTTTTATTGTTTCTTTTAAACTTTTAGAATAGTCCAAATTATCAAAAACGAAGAATATATGTTAATACATACTGTTACTTATATTACTTCCCGCTAAACAATAATTAGAGAATAAAATGATTATGATTCACAATGCTAAAATCAATTAAGAAACATTAATTAGATCTATTTAAATTGAAACCTATACCAATGAAAAATCTTACCTTATTAATATTATCAACCCATGATAAATCTAAATTAACAGGCCCCAACAATGAATTATACGATAAAGTAGCTCCTGAAGATAAAAGAAAGCTCGTTTCTATAGAATCCTCCCATTTACCCTTTGCTCTAAATACATTTTCTAAATAATCGTTAAAGTTATGAAAGCCAACAGAGGCTACATTAAAATGAGGAGTTATATAAACTTTGCTTATCCCCGTTTTTACCTGTAAACCTAAATTTAAATTCATAAACTGACTTGCTAATAGTTCTCCTTCATATAATCCTGGAAATACAAAGTTTTCATTTCTAGGTTGCAATGCAACTCCTCCAAGAAAATATTTTGCACCCACTCCATAATTGCTAAAAGAAACATCATTATCCTTTTCATAACCTTGGAATGTTAAGCCTGTTCTTGCTCCCATAATCGCAGTTGTATTGCCATTTAATATAAATCTTTTTTCGAATTCAAGCTTTAACTTACTAAAATTATTTGTAGAACCACTAATATTAGAAAGATCTGAATTGTAAAAACTAATATGAATATCTGTCTTTAAAGATCGACTTATAGAACCTTTTAGCATAAAACCATTCGTTGGAAAAAACACTTTATCAAAACTATTCTGAATATAATGAACATCGATTTCCGTAGTATAATAATCGTACTTATTCAATTCAAAAACGTTGGCGTTATATTTAGGATCTATCTTTGGTTTTAAATGTGTATTCTGGTAATTAATCCCAACTCCAACATAACTTTTTAAAGAATTAATATTTCTATTTATTTGATTATTAAATTCAAAGAAACGATACTTCATATTTTCAACACTTTCTCCACTAATAAAAATATCTTGTTCTATTTGTTGCCCATAAAATTCTGTTCTCCACCACCATTCTCTATCCGAACCAAAATTCTTTTGATGTTGAATTCTAAATCTAGGTTCCTCAGCAATATCTAGCGTTACAAGTGTACGGGAAGCATGACCTATAATATTTCTACCTGTATAATTCATAATTAATCCTACTCCATGATAATTATCATAATGCAAAGCACCATTTATTTGATGTTTAGATTTTTCAAAAACATTTAATTCTAGCCCTTTTTTACTTTCAGCTATTATAGAGGTAAATGTTATGTGACTGAAAATCGTTGTTCCCATAGCTCTATTTATACCTTTTAAAATGTCTTGTCGTATATATTTTTTATTTGCTTTAATATTTGTTCTAGCTTTCACTAATGCAAGATTACTCTTGCTTATATTATTATAGACAATGGTGTCTAAAACAATTTCTTCTTCTATATTAGGTAATTCGTGGGTTAATTGCTTAAAACCCTTTAACTTTTTTGATAAATCAACAAGTGCGTATAAGTTTTGAATTGTCGCAATTTTACCTTCTTCATATATATCTTCACAACTATCAAAATCTCCTGTAGAAAAGGTTAAATTTGGTGTATGGTCAATCAATATATCGCATAAAGCTTTATTTTCAGGATTCTTTAGATTACTATGTAGCATCCCTGTTTGAAAAAGTAAAGTTACTATATTGTCTAACTTTTCTTTTGGTTCCATACCGCCACCTACATCACTACCGATAATGATATCAACATTTAAGTTTTTAGCTATATCCACCGGAAAATTATTAAGAACACCACCATCAATCAAAAGTGTGTTTTCATATGGTACTGGCATAAAAGCTCCAGGAATAGACATACTAGCTCTCATTGCGAAAGCTAAATCGCCTTTGTCAAGAATTACTTCTTTTCCATTCACGATATCTGTAGCTACAGTACGAAATGGAATTGCTAGTTTATCAAAATCAGTGTTTTTATAAACAGGATATGTTAAGTTAGATAGAAAAGACCTAAGATTTTGATCATTTAAAAGAAATGGGGTTATTTTTATTTTACTTTCTTTGACTCCAGTTCCAACTAAATATCTTCCAAATTCGTTTTTCTCCTCGACACTAACATTGTTTAAAGAAACACTACCTCCAATTAGTTCATCCCAATTCGCGTTTTTTGCAATCTTTTCAATACTATCACCAGAATATCCCATTGCATATAATCCTCCTACTATACTTCCCATACTATTTCCAACTACTAAATCGGGAACAATACCCAAAGAGTCGAGTACTTGCAAGATTGGAATATGTGCAATCCCTTTTGCACCACCACCACTTAATACTAAGGCAACTCTTGGCTTTTTCTTTTCAATAGGTTTCTGAGCGAGTAAAATAGTAGGAAATATAAGTAAAAGTACCAGAAAGAATGCAAGTTTTTCAATTCTTGAAATATAATTCATTATTTTTAATATTTAATGTTTTTTGATAAGTTATTTATTTGAGTAAACCTTTGGAAAATTCTACAATAAATGAGATCATTGAAATACTTAGGAGACGCCACAGTTTGATGGTTTATACATTTATAAAGATAATTTCACAGAAATTCCATTAGAATACCCATTTAAAACTGATAATTCTTCTATAATATTCTCATTCCTAGTACTTCCAATTGGGTTAATTTTATAAAATATGAATGCAAAAAAACGAAGCAATATAAGTCATTTGGAATTTTTGACAGGTTTTAAACAAATAATGTTTATTAAAATTTTTGTCATTAATCAATAAATTTTATAAATTATTTTTTTCATGTTTTTGGAGTATGGTTAACAACTACACAAAATGTCTTTGACAGTTAACGTTAATGCAGATTATGATAAAATATTAGATAACATTCAGTTATTAAAAATTTTAGAAGTAGTTTGAGATATGTCATTTTTGTAAAACCTTATCTATTTAAAAAAAAAAGTGTAATATTTATACGAAAAGTTGTTTTTAGGCCTGGTAAGTTGCCAAAATCTATACTTAATTTAATCAATAGATTTATGAAAAAGAGTTTTTAGAAAAACTAAATGAATTAATTAAAAATTTAATCATTTTAATATAAACTTTTCTATAACGGCCTTATTTGATTTATAATCATTACCATAAAATAGTATGTATGCAATTTTTATGTTTTTCCCCAACTTAGTCTCTTCAAGTTGAATAAACATCTTGTCTAAATACATTTTTTGATTGTTTATTGTAACATAAATTCTAGGGGGTACTTTTTTTTCAAAATTTAGGTAGAACGATAATTCATCAGTCGCAGCAAGCCTAAATTTGTATAAATTATCAGTTAACGATATTAAAACAATACCATAAGCTATTTTTTTTTGCATTTTTGTTAGCTCTTTTTTACTTCCGTCTGTAGCATAAAGGATTCGATATTCTTTAATAGGATCACTACTATTTACAGTTTGTCCATTCATATTTATTTCATATAAATAGGTGTTGTGATTATTACTATGTTGAATGTAAAAAAGTAATGTTTTTGTTTTTTTAGGTGTGGGGTAATTCTCTTGTGAGAATCCTAAATAAGGATAGAATACCAAAACAAAAAAAAATGTTATAAATTTTATTAAATGCATTCTTATTTTATTTCTAGAAGTAATTATGTGTTTCATTTTTATAAAATTATAAAACAGTATTTTATAACATTACTGTTCGTAAAATACTGTCAAAAATAGTGTCGTAATCAATTTGTGTTAAAAAAATTGCATCACTTAATTAACTTAAAAAATCATCTTCTTTATACGCAGGATTCGGATAGGTATAAAAACCTTCCCCTGTTGAAACACCTAATTTATTAGTATCTACAAAGTGTTCTTTTATATAGGCAGTCATTTTAATTTTAAAAGGGTCTTTTGATTTTTCTGAACCCATTTTATTAATATTATACACCGTATTGATTCCTACAATATCTAAAATTGCAAATGGTCCCATGGGTGCACCGGTGGCTTTCATCCATGTTTTATCAATAGTTTGAGGGTCGGCAACTTCTCTAACTAAAAGTGTTGTTGCAGCTGTTAAAAGCGGTACTAATAATGAGTTTAAAATATAGCCTGGTTGTTCTTTCTGCAAAGGCAAGGCTAACATTCCGATGGCTTTTGCAAAAGCAACAACATCATTAAATATTGTAGGATTTGTGCCTGAATGTCCCATAATTTCTGCAGTATTATTTTTCCAAATATCATTGGCAAAATGAAGTGCCAAAAATTGAGAAGGACGCCCAGTAAACTCAGCAAATTGACTTGGTAAAAGGGTGGATGAATTGGTAGCAAATACGGTTTTTTTAACTGCAACTTCCGCAAGATTTTTATAAAAATCTATTTTGATAGCTGGGTTTTCTGGTACAGCTTCAATTAACAAATCAGCATCTTTTACAGCATCTTTTAAATTCGAACTATACGCTAAATTGTCAAAAGCAACTGCTAAATCTGCTTCTGAAGCATGCAAATCTCTTTTGAAAGCAGCACACATGCTTGAAAATTTCGCTTTTGCATTTGCTAAGACATCCTCATTAATATCATAAACGGTTACGTTAAAATTATGAAAAGCTGCTTGAAAAGCTATCTGATATCCTAAAACGCCGCTTCCGGCTACTGTAATGTTTTTGTAATTCATTTTGACTAGTTTTTTTTAGTACTCACTTCAAAAAATGTGATTCAATAAAGCAAGTATTTCATTATTATATTTCTTTTAAAAAGGGTTTGATTAAAAAATCAAACCCTTTTTTAAAATTATAAATTAAAGACTTTTTGCCCATTCTTGAAGTTTTCCAAATTGCTCTGCAATAAAAGATTCATGATGCTCTTCAGGTACTTCGTCCATAGGTAAAATATGTTCAAAATAAGTGTTTTTTAAGACACGTTTTAAAATTCCTTCACCAGGAAATGGTTTATTGTCATTTAATGCTTTCGTAGCTTTTAATATATGTCGAATATCATATTGTGCTCCTGCAATATCAGGTACTTGTTTGTTAGAGTTCAATAATTTATAAACGGCAGTTCTACCAGTTCTCACTGATGATTCTACTGTAAACACAACATCATTTTTAGTCTCTACAAACTGACCTACAAGACCTAAATTGGTACATCCAGCAGGCACTATTTCTGGTCTGTCACCAGCGGCTCTAGGCATAAACATAGATGTGATGTATGGCATAAAAGAAGTACGAACAATGGTGTTTTCTATTACGTTTTCTAATTGGTTTTCCAAACCAAGGTGATAACATAATTCAGATAAAATTTCGTTACCTGTACATTGAGGCATCCTTTTTTGAACATGATTCCCTAGTTTATCCATATATAAGGCGTACACCCAAACTACTAAAATATCATCTGGTTGCGTAGGATAATGGGGTTGGCGGTTAATGGTAAAACTCATCAACCAGTTAGAATCGGCAATGGTTACAATACCTCCTGTGGCTGTTTTTCCGGAATAGGGATCATTTACACAATATTCTTTAAACTTTTCAGTCAAATCCGAAGGACGACAAGTTAAGGTTGCTGATTGCCAAGCTGATTTTTCTATATCACTACAAAACTTTTCGGGCTTTCCGAACACGGGAGACTTAGCAGCCAAATTTTTCCATAATTCCCATCCAATACTGGTACCGCTTTTACTATTATCAATAGCTTCAATAGCTGGTTTAGTGTTAGTTCCGTACGATGTATCTTCGGTCATAGAACCTGTGGTAACAATTACATAATCATTCTCTCTTACAGGAATTACTATTTCTTTATTGTTTTGTTCAGTAATAATACCTTTGACAATTTTTTGTTCAGCATTAATATGAATGTCTAAATCTTTAACAAGTGTGTCAAACTGAATTTTCACCCCTTTAGATTTCAAATGCTCGGTTAAAGGTTTTACAAATGTGTCATACTGATTGTATTTAGGAAAAATCAAGCAAGAAAAATCTTTAAAACCATCGGTAAGATGCAAAAATCGGTGCAGGTATAATTTGCACTCAAGTACACTATGCCAGATTTCAAAAGCGAACATGGTACGAAAGAAAGTCCAGAAATTACTTTCCAAAAATGATTTACTAAAATAATCCTCAACGGTCACATCATCTAACTCTTCTTTCTTTTTTAATAAAAGCTTTACGATGGCTAATTGATCTTTCTTTTCTAAATTAAACTTGCTAAAATCTTTAACAACGCCTTTATTATGTATTAATCGGGCTTTTGAATAGTTTGGGTCATTGTCATTTAACAAACGGTATTCATCTAAAACGCTATAGGGAGCAGGTAGTTCTAGTGCAGGAATATCTTGAAAAATATCCCACAGATTCTCATAAGTCATCTCCATTTCTCTACCACCTCTAATGATATAACCATCATCGGCATTTCCAGCACCATCAAGCGAACCTCCCGCTACCGGAAGTTTATCTAAAAAAACAATGTTTTCTCCTAACACATGACCATCTCTAATAAAATAATAAGCCGCTGATAAACCTGCTATACCACTACCTACAATATAAACTTTACTATTTTCAAATGATTTAGAAGGAATTCCTTTATTACGCTGATAATTCCCTGTTAAATCAGCAAAAGGCATTGCTTTATCTTTTGAATTGCGCAAAACTTCTTTGCTTGCATCTGGATCATGTTCTACATTTCCAGGAAAGGGAGATGCTTTTAATACTTTGTCAAATTTTGATGTTACTTTATTCATTTTAAATTGTTTTTAAATTATATATTATACAAAATTACCTTTATTACTAAGATCTTGTGTATCCCGAAATTCAGAAATTCTATCCTTATTTTTTTAGGTTTTTTATTAATTCTAAAATAGTTAGACTGTTCTAGTATGTATTATAAATAAATATTCATTTTAATTATTCAATTCTTGTTTTAAAGGATTCATTATACCTGTGGTGAGTGTAAATCTAAAATTCCATTGTGCACCTATAAACTCAGGAGATTTTTCATAATGATGTATTTCATAACTCAAGTTTACTGGTAATCTTCCAATTTTAGTAGTACTACCAAATCCAAACCCTATTGGTACAGACCATCTATTTGAAGAATCTCGATCCCAATTTGCAACTATTATTGGGCTAATTCCTATATTAAAAGTGGAACTAAGTCGATACTTTAAAAAGTACTGAAGTTTAAATCTATTAATGTCAACACTGTTTTTTTGGCCTCCTAATGACCAATTTTGTTGTGCAATAAACCCAAACATCACATGATCATCAACACGCCCCATTCCAAAAGTTGGCCCAACAGACCATTGCTCTGATCCAATTACAGAATTTGTAGCAGTTGGAAAAATCCAAGTTACACCTCCTCCTATTAAGTTAAAAAAACCCAAGCCTTTCGAAGGAGAAATAACTTGAATAAGTTCAATATCACCCAAACCTCTTTCATTTTTATAACTTCCATTTTGCTGCGGAGTTTCGAGGATGACATAAGGAATTAAGGGTCTGTTAATTAAATTCCATTTATCTCCTAATGGTATTGGCATTATAGGTTGAATGTTGGTATAATTTGCTTTTCGGTTTCCAGAAATTGCATCGCCACTCAAAAACGCAAAATCGTTCTGTATTTGCAAACTCCAAATATCTGAAAGAGGGTTTAAAAACTCTTTACTCATTTCTTTAATGTGCTCTGAATCTTTATTCTCGTTTTGTGCTTTAACTTGCTTTACAAATAAAAAAAGTAATATTAGCAAAAGTTTTTTTATGTTGATACTCATATCTCCTAATTTATTTTTTTAACATTTCACTCTGTAAATTAAGCCAAGAACTCATAGTTGCAGAGACAAATTCACTAGCATCTTGCTGTATAAAATGACCACTACCGGGAACGGTAACAAGTGTCATATCTTTTTCTACCCATTCCCATGTATTATTTAAACCATTAGCATTAATAGCGGTATCCTCTAGACCATGAAAAATAAGCAACGGCATTTTAAGTTTTGGCAATGGATTCTCTTGTGCTTTTTTCCATTCTTCCATATAAGGCTCTCTGGTGTAGTTTGCTTTATAAAAGTTAAGCATAGCATCAAAACTCGACCTTTTGAAAGCAGCTACATACTCAATACGAGTAACGGAATCCTTTACCCAAAACGCTAAGTTTTCGGCAGTCATAGGTTTACCAAATAAAATAGTAGGGTCTTCGGCTGCGCCATCTATAAACTTACGAGCATAGCTACTACTTTCTTGTTGGGACGGGTTATTCGCTAATTCTCTAAGCATTCCGTTAGGATGTGTAATATTTAAAATTATAAGTTTATCTGTCATTTCTGGTAGATTAATAGCAAACTGCCAGGCAACGGCACCTCCCCAATCATGACCTATAATAATTGCTTTCTCCTCTTTAAAATGATGAATCACTGCTGCAACATCTCCTACTAATTTTTTCATAGTGTAATTTTCAACACCAATAGGTTTGTCACTCTTATTATAACCTCGTTGATCTATAGCAACTACACGGTATTTTTTTGATAGAACAGCCATTTGATCCCTCCAAGTGTACCAAAAATCTGGAAAGCCATGAATCATTACTATAAGAGGTCCTTTGCCCATTTCCGCATAATGTATATTTACTCCTCCTGAATTAACATAACCATGCTTAACATGTTTCAATATTGTTGTTTTACTTTGAGTGTTTTTGTAAACAGAAGGCGCAACAATCATACTCAAAACAGAAAAAAAAACGATTCCAAGAGCTAGAATTTTTAATACTTTATTCATTTTTTATAGAGTTAGAATTAATTACTCAAATTTATCACTATCGAAACTTTCTATTGTATCCCCATATTCAGATATTGTATCCTAAAAAAAATATTATTTGCCTCTTTTGTAAGCAGATGGCGAGTAATTGATTTGATAGTTAAGGAATCTACCCAAGGTTGGAATAGTGCGCCTACTAACTGAGTCGACACTAAAAGTGATGCATGAAATCTTATTTCTAAATTATGAAAATAGTATGTAAAGTTTATTACCGAGCTTTTAAAGAGAGAGCCGTTCAATTGAGTTATGAGAGAAAACATGTATCAGAACTCACCGGAGTGGTGGAAAGAACATCTCTACAGCTACACAAGTGGCATAAAGAGCTCTAAGAATTTGGAGAAGGAAGTTTTTCTTGAAAAGAAAATTTAAAACAAAATCCAAATCTGGAAAAAAAACTATGAACTGGAAAAAAAACTATGAACTGGAAAAAAGACTTAAGGATACAGAACCGCAACCGGATAAATTAAAAATAGCAATGGCATTTTTTCCAAGGGCGGTCAATAATTTACAGTTTCTTTAAAATAAAGGAACTGCTATTCCTGATTGAAAAAATGTGCTTTTTTCTTTAAGGGAACTAGGGAGGTTGCTACCGATGGAAAAAAGACAAAATTAAAATTTGACAAAACAAATAACCACCAACAAAACAGGCTTGTTTTCGCAATTATTGGTGCGCATAATTCCTGTCCTGTAAAATTACAAAACCGGCAACCAGTTGAAAAAATCATGATAACTGGTTGCCGAAATTACCTATCACAAGAGTTTTGCGTTCTTTAATAGTTCCTCTGCGTATGTTCCTTCAATCTTTTTCAATCCATATTTTTCTACCAAAGACAATAACCAGGGAAGTTCCAGCTCTTTAAGCTTCTTTTAATCATTCAGAAAATAAATAGCTTTTAAAAGTACCCTTATATCAAAGGAGGAAGCAAAAACTTCAGGAACCCCACGATCAACCTGTAACAAGGTATAAACTGCTTCCATTGCAGTACGCACGGAATATTAAGTAGTGAATACCGTATCTTTTTCGGTTTCGGCAAAATTGCCTATGAATGCAAGGTTGACAGAACCATTCGGAACCACCAAAGGACGGTCGCCCAGTGCACGGGGCATAAAATACGAAGTAATGTATGGCATACGACAAGGGATAGTAATTGCAGAATTTTGGGCAATAGATGGAATTTCACTTTCAGGAATACCAATGTGGTAAAGCCATTCCTCGCATAATTCAATGCCTGAACAATCGGTTATTTTCTTCTTGACATAATTACCCCGTTTATCAGAAAACAAGCCGTATACCCAAACAATAACCTCATTTTCTTTTTGAGCCTTAAAGTGGGGTTGGCGGCTGATAGAAAAACCATATAACCAGTGGCAATCTTTAATGGTTACCGGACCACTAGTTACCATCGTACCACTTTTGAGATTTTTTTTGATGATTTTTTCTATATATGGTAATACTTTATCGTCTGTTAAAGTAATAGTACCCGAAATGACCCAATTACCTTTAGGAATATTTTCGCAAAATTTTTCCGGTTTCCCGAAACTGACATCTTGTTGCGCCAATCTTTTCCAAAGTTTGCAACTCCCACCAATGTCCTTATTTACAGGAGCCGACGTATTGTTGTCACCATAAGTGCTGCTTTCTGTTATAGAACCGTTGGTTACAAATACTAAATCATTTTCCGTTAGATGGATTTATTTTTCTTCGCCATCTTGAATTAATTCTACGTTGCGCTACTTTTTTATTATTTTTTGTATCAACCACAATATTTTGAACCTGTGTTCTGTACAGAAAATGAACGTCATTCTCTTTCAAATAGCTAACCAGAGGCAAAATCAATGATTCATACTGATTGTACTTGGTAAAACGAAGCGAAGACATATCTGCAATTTTGCCCACATGAGAAATAAAACGCAATACATAACGACGCATTTCTAAAGCACTTGCCCATCGCTCAAAAGCGAACATCGTGGCCCAGTAAAGCCAAAAATTAGACTTAAAAAATTCTTCGGTAAATATTTGATCTATCTGTAAATCCTGCAATTTTTCTTCGGGAATCAAAATTAGCTTTATTAATTCCTCTATAGCTTTTGGCGTTAAAGTAAGTTTTCCATCGGTAGAGAGACGTTCCCTTTTATTGAGAATTACCCTTGTATGGGAAAAAGAAGGATCTATTTTATTTAACCAATAAAATTCATCTAATACTGAAGCTCCTTCAGTATCAAGAGAAGGAATGCTTCGAAATAAATCCCACAGCGTCTCAAAATGAGGTTCCATTTCGCGACCACCTCGGATGATGTATCCTTTTTGCTCATTCCAAATCCCATCCATACTACCGCCAGGTAGTGCTAATTCTTCTATGATATGAATCTTATTGCCTTTCATCTGTCCATCACGGATCAGAAATGCTGCAGCAGAAAGAGATGCCAATCCCGAACCAATCAAATAGGCTGATTTTTCATCTACGTTTGCAGGCTTTTTAGCACGTGCAAATCCTTTATAATTTCCTTTACTGTACTACATAATTTATTTTTTTTTACAAAATTAATATCGTAAAGTTGAGGTATATGTGTGCCTTTGCTTTTATTACTAGGTCACTTAGTAAAGTTAGTGGAATACTTATTTTTTTTAGTATCCCTAAATTCAGATATTGTATACTTAAATTCTGGTTAAGATATGCCCTGCATTTCTTGGTATTCGGTAGGGGAAATGCAAGCATATTTTTTAAAAAACCGTCCAAAAGCAGAAACTGAACTGAACTGGAGCAAATCTGCAATCTGGGTAATATTGTATCTAGGATTGCCAAGTAGCACGTAGGCCTCTTTCAGTAGTGCTTGATCAATAATATGATGTGGTGTTCTACCTGTTGTCTTTTTTGTGATTTCTATTAAATATTTATTAGAAATACATAATTGATTTGCATAGAAAGTAACTTTCTTATGTGCTAAAATATTTTCCTGAATAAGTTTATTAAATCTAAAAAATAAATGCGTTTGAGGGTCTTTATCTGCAATTGTTTTGGGAGCTAGTTTAAGATATATTTCGGCAATTTCGATAAGTAGAAGGAAAATTAAAGTTCGGATTTTTGGAATCATAAAATCACTGGTGCTTTTTTCTTCGCTCTTTAATTTATCTACAATATTTAGTAAGTTTTTTATATTTTTTTCAGAAGTATTAACAATAGAACATGAATCATTCTGGAACAGTCCCATTCTTTCAATGATAAATGGATCAGAAATGTTTGTCAACAAAAAAATTTTATCAAAAAACACCAACTGCATCTGAAAGTCATTTGTTGCGTTGAGAAAATGTACTATAGTTGACGGTGCGGAACAAATTATACTACCAACATTTATTATACATTCAATACCATTAATCTTTAAATCAATTTCTCCTTTAGTACAAATACAAAAGGTATAATAATCCATTCGGAAAGGTTCATTTGGAAACTCAAAAATAGATTTACCAGTAGAGATATAATAAGAATTATTACAATCAATATTAAAAAAAGAAAGTGTATCCTGTAAATTTTTGTAGTTCTCCATTTATGTAATAATAATTTTAACCCTAAAAAAGTCCTTAATAGTTAGACTAAATATTTACTATAAAATTAATTAGAATATTCAGTGCAAGTTTTTTTTGTAAATATCTTAAAATTTAGTTAATTAGACAAAAAAATAAATGAACGTTTATTTTTTTTATAAATTTGAATTCTTAAAACATAATAAAATGAAAAAACTTTTTTGGAACATTATTAAAATTATTCTGGCACTCTTTATGATTTATGGAGGAATACAACATTTTGTGAAACCGGATTTTTATATCCCGTATGTCCCTCCATTTTTACCATATGCAATGGTAATAATTTATATTTCGGGTCTCATAGAAATTGTTCTTGGCATAGCTCTACTACTGAACAAAAAATATGCACGACATGGAGCTCTCGGTGTATTTCTCTTAATGCTATTATTTTTGCCAATCCACATCTGGGATGTGTTTTCTAAAAACCCCGCAATAGGGAGTCATAATGCTGCATTAATAAGGCTCCCAATACAATTTATATTAATTATCTTTGCTTGGAAAGTTCATAGTGAATTATCAAAAAAAAATTAATATGATTAATAAAAAAAAAATAACGGATAAGAAAAGTGCTTTACTGAACGCTACCTTAACATTGGTCAATGATCATGGGTTTCATGATACTCCAATGTCCAAAATTGCTAAACTAGCAGGTGTAGCAACAGCCACAATTTACCTTTATTTTGAAAACAAACAAGATTTAATTAATACACTTTATCTTGAGGTAAAAGCCTCTTTTAGTAATTGTGCTCTTAAAGGTTATGATGAAAATCTGCCTGTAAAAAAGGGTTTTGAAATAATTTGGTACAATATTGCAGACTATAAATTAAATCAAATAAAAGAAGCTAAATTTTTATCGCAATCCGATAATACACCGATGATTGATGAAGAGATTAGAAAAGAAGGGTTAAAACACTTACAACCTTTACTTGATTTATGGGAAAAAGGAAAAAACGAAGGTATTATTAAACCGCTTTCAAGTTTTGTCCTTTATGCCTACACTATATATCCATTGTCTTTTCTAATGTCTATGCAAGAAAGAAACCTATATACTCTCAATGAAAAGGTATTAGATGAAACTTTTCAAGCGGCTTGGGATGCTATAAAAGTGTAATATTTTTTTATTAAAAAAAAGAATGAATGTTCATTTATAATTTATTAACATATGAAAAACAAAACAATCCTTATAAAAGGACTACATGAAATCCTTTCTGCAACTTTTGCTGGTGCTGAACAGCATCTGGCACATGCTACAATCAACGAATATAACGGTTTTCCAAAATTGGCGCAACGTATGCGGTCTGAATTTGAAAATGAAATTTCCGATTCTAAAATTCTCATGAACAGAATTTTGAATTTGGGTGGAATTCCAAACACAGAACATAAATCCTTACCTATTCATTTAGATGTGACTAAACAGCTTGAACAAGAATTCGAGGAACAGGTTATTGCCTTAAATCGATTACAGGAGTTAATAATATTATCAGAAAACGACTGCGCAACCAGAATGGTTTTTGAAGATTTCTTAAAAGATGAAACTTTGCATACAAATTGGTTACGTCAACAAGTAAGCCTAATAAATAATGTTGGTGTTGCAAATTATTTAACAACTCAAATGTAGACATTAACACATAATTAATTAAGGAATTTTACAAAAGAATAATAATTAAATAAAAAAACATGAAAAAATTATATACTGCTAATGCAACTGCAACCGGAGGTCGAGAAGGTCGTACCAAATCGGATGATGGAGTATTAGACTTTAAAATAGAGATCCCTAAAGAAATGGGAGGACGCGGCGGCGCCTTTACAAATCCAGAGCAACTTTTTGCAGCAGGCTACGCAGCTTGCTTTGACAGTGCATTAAACCTTGTGGCACGAACGCAGAAAATAAAACTCACGAATACTTCCGTATCAGCTTCGGTCACTATCGGTCAAAACGATGAAGGAGGTTTTTCACTTGCAGTAGATCTTGCCGTTTCCATTCCGGAAATAGAACGAGAAACTGCTCTGCAATTACTTGAACAAGCACATCAAGTGTGTCCCTATTCCAATGCAACTAGAGGCAATATTGCGGTCAATTTAAATTTATTATAAGAAGAAGAACCATCAACATGACTAAAGTAATTCTTTTAAACAATCGCCCCACTGGAAAGCCCAAGGTTACAGATTTTAAATTTATAGATGAAGAATAACCTGAGATCGCCAACGGAGAAATTCTTCTAAAAACAAAGCTTGTATCAGTGGATCCCTATTTGAGGGGTCGAATGAGTGATGCTGAATCATATGTAGAACCTTTCAAATTGAATAAATCCATTAGCTCAGGATGTATCGCAGAAGTTATCGAGTCTAAAAATGAATCTTTTAAAAAAGGGGATTTTGTATCTGGATCTTTAGAATGGAAAGAGTATCAAGTCTCAAACGGAAATGACCTTTCAAAAATAGATGCATCGGCAGCTCCGCTATCCGCTTATTTAGGAATATTAGGAATGACTGGATTAACGGCCTATTTAGGGCTAACGGAGATTGGAGTGCCAAAAAAAGGGGAAACCATAGTGGTATCTGGTGCTGCTGGTGCTGTTGGTAGTATTGTTGGTCAAATAGGAAAAATACTAGGTTGCCGTGTAGTTGGAATTGCTAGTACCGAAGAAAAAGTAGCAATGTTAAAATCAAAATTTGGTTTTGATGATGGCATCAATTATAACACTACTAAAGATATAAAGAAATCAATTGCCGCTACTTGCCCCAACGGGGTGGATATTTATTTCGACAATGTTGGGGGTACTATTTCAGATAGTGTACATGCCAACATTAATACGTTTGGTAGGATTATCGTTTGTGGAGCCATTTCGGTCTACAATGAAACCTCTGTTCCAACAGGGCCGAGGGTAGAACATTTTTTGATTAGAAAAAGTGCCCTTATGCAAGGTTTTATCATTGGAAACTATGCGGAGAAGTTTTCGGAAGGAGCAAAACAATTATCAAAATGGCTTAAAGAAGGTAAACTAACTTATACAGAAACCATTGTAGAGGGGTTTGATGCAATTCCCCGGTAGGGAGATGCTACAAAATCCCTATTTCTCATTAATAGGAGCAGATCAAGTGCATATCATACCAAATTGGCCTGAACAATATGAAAGAGGAAAACCTAAAGAATAACTATTAAAAACGAAAAAAAAATGAATAACGAAAAAAAAAGTATTGGTAGCTGGTGCTAATGGCAACACTGGAAGGACCATTATTGATATACTTCAAAAATCAGATACCTATAAACCGGTTGCCTTGGTACGGAAACAAGAACAAAAGAGCATTTTGAAAGCGAAAATGTGTTACGACGGTACTAGCCGATTTAGAAGAGTATTTGAGCCAAGTCGCCGCCCAAATTGACAAAATAATTTTCGCCGCTTGGTCAAAAGTCCAAAACGTACTTGGTGTAGACCAAGAAGGAGCTAAACGATTGACCTATGCGGCAAAACAAGCCGACGTCGAAAAATTAGTGATGTTAAGTTCTAGGCTAGCAGATAATCCTTCCCAAAATAAAGATCTTGAAGCGTACTTGAAAACAAAACGCCGATGAGTATTTGCGGGCAAGTGGTTCGGACTATTCTATCGCTAAACCAAGTCAATTGACAAATGAAGATGGTAAGGATCGAATCGAACTCGGTTTCAAATTGAACAAAAGCGGCAGTGTTCCAAGAGCTGATGTTGCTAAAGCCTTAGTTGAAGTATTGGATAACGGCGTTATGCAAAACCAAATTTTTGAGCCTTTGGAGTTTAAAACTCCTATTGAAAATACACTTCGATTAAATTAAACATATACTATTGACATTTAAATTAATGTTATTTTTCAATACATAGAAACAATAAGGGTACCTAATCAAAATTTGTCATAACAATTTAAATAATATTTATTGCGTGCTATCGGTCAAGATTGATCACAATACTAGCGCTTCTAATCTAAGTAACATGAATTAAGTTTCAAATGGAACTAGACTCTAATTTTTTCTGGTAAATAATAATAAATTTTGAACAAAGCGAAATTTGTACGCACTAATTACAATTACAAATATGAAATTTTATAAGATCTTAAAATACTTTCCATTTTATATGCTTTCAGTAATGCCTATGCAAATACTGTATTTTTCTTCCGATTGTACTTATACTTTTATATACTACATTATACAATATCGAAAAAAAGTGGTTCTAGACAATCTTCGTAAAGCATTTCCTAAAAAAAATAAGGATGAAATTAATGATATTTCCAAACGGTTCTACCGTCATTTTTGCGATATTATTTTTGAATCAATTAAAACATTAACGATTTCCAAAGAAGATGCTAAAAAACGACTAAATCTCAAAAACCCTGAAATCATTGAGAATTTTGTTAAAGATGGTAGAAGTATTCTTCTGTATACAGCTCACCAAGGGAATTGGGAGCTGCTTGTATATTTACCTTTATTATTACCGTATCCTTCAAATACCTTTTACCGCCCACTAAATAACCTTTATTTCAATGGTCTTCTTCTTCTAATACGGGAGCGGTTTGGAGTAACATGTGTTGAGAAATCTAAAGGGTATAGGACAATTATTAAACAAAAAAACAATTCAGAAATAGTGATGAATTGCATTATTGGCGATCAAAGTCCTAGAAAAGAAAGTGCCATCCATTGGTGCAATTTTTTTAATAGAAAAACAGCATTCTACCTTGGCGCAAACAATATTTCGAGAAAAACTAATGATGTTGTTCTCTTTCCTAGATTTACTAAAGTTAAAAGGGGGGAATATCAACTCTATTTTGAAATAATCGAAGAATTTCCATCGCGCTCTCCAGGCTATAAAACTGTAGATAAGTATGCAAGATGTTTAGAAAACACCATTACGACAGTTCCAGAAATGTGGCTTTGGAGTCATAGAAGATGGAAACTGACCGAGAGATAAATATAGTGTTCGGAAGCCCTTATCTATTAGCTAATACCGCCATGAAATTAGGAGTGTATCCAACTTTAATAGAATAATTTCAAAAAACGTTAAACTTTATAACTTAGACAAAATGGAAAAATTTATTTGGATTATATTAGCATTTTTTGCTGGATCATTTTTACCTATACAGTCTGGCATGAATAACAAACTGGCTAAAACTGGCGGTAGTCCTGTTCATGCCTCAATGATATCATTTGCAATAGGTTTATTGGTATTAGTAATTTATATTCTTTTAACTTCTCAAAATGTATCTTGGAAAGGAATAAAAGATGCTCCATCTTATGCTTGGGCAGGTGGAATATTGGGAGCTTTTTATGTTACAATTATTGTACTTGCCTTTCCTAAGATAGGGCCTGGATTAACATTTGGGTTAGTAGTTACAGGACAGTTATTAATATCAATGTTGATGGAGCACTTTCAAATAATGGGAGCCCAACAAATACCAATCAGTATTGGCAGAATTACGGGTATGCTATTAATTATCGTGGGTGTAATAATTATGAAGAATTTTTGAAATGACATTTCCTCTGACAAATTATAAAAACAATAGGTGAGAAAGTTTATATTCAATGTTTGAAGATTGTTAAAGCCTTCTTTAAGTTATCTAGTTATGGATTAACTCAAGATAAATTAATTTAATAAGAATGAATAATCAATTCAAAAAGATACATCAAGTTATTTCAAATTATATCGAAATAAACGATAAAGAATGGATTTACTACTCTTCAAAATTTCGAGTAAATGAAATCAAGAAAAAAGAAATAATCCTTAGCCAAGGAGATATTTGCCGTGATGTGTTTTTTGTGGTTAATGGGCAGTTAAGGTTTTTTTTTGTGGATAACATTGGAGAAGAAAAGACAATACTGTGGAAACTTTTGATAGCGGATTTGAATACCACGGAGACCACGTGGACACAAAAGGTACGCCTAAATTTGGTTCACTTACTGGAAGTTCACTATTGCCTACCCACTTTAAAAGTAAGTTAGGCGAAATCCTAACTTTCAATGATGGTGATGGTACGTTATCAGTGGCGAAAGAATCAGACGTGCATACTACAAATGCTTCTTTTACAACCATAAATGCAGGTTTATTAGCGCATCACGGAGCTATGGCAACTTTTAGTAATGATACCTATGCGATAACAGAGAAAGACAATACAATAACGGGGACTTTACCTGAAAAAGTAAAAGTAATCGATCGTACAGGAAAAACACTTTACGCTGCAAAAGTAAGCACTGCTGGAATACACGGAAATGCATCTGATGGTACGTACGCTATTTTTGGATCAGCTAGTGGTGTTCTTGTAGCAGAAAGCAATGGTAATCAAAAACTAATTCCGCATCCTACTGATTTTGGAACGGCTTGGTTTGGTACTATCTTAGAAACGGCTACGACTGGAAAATTTGTGGGATATACCGCTGCTAAAGGAGCGTACTTGATTGATGTGGTAACTAATAGCATCACTCCTATTATCGAAAGTACAAAAAATGTGCAGTGCAAATCGAGTTACAATCTTTCAAAATTGGGTGTTTTACTATATTCTGGTGAATTCCTTTTATTTGATTTAAACACTTTACAATCAGTGAAAAATGGAAACGTAATCGCAGCTGTATCTGAAACTGCTACTCAAAAACCACAATTTGCCCTAAGCGAAAGATTTGTATACATCACATCGCCATCAACAGGTGAATTAGTGCAAGTAAACCTTTCGACATTAAAAACCACAAAAATTAAAACTTCAACTACACCGTATAGCATTACCCTTTTTGGTCATGAGAACAGTGCTGCACATTAATCTTTAAAAAAATAGGCATGCGGTGAATCAGGCCGCATGCTTATCATAAATCTGTCATGAAAAAACAATCAACTATCGTTTTTGATCTTTTGGGTATATCAAGCGCAACATTGTGCTTAGTACATTGCCTAATTTTTCCGCTTTTAACAATACTCCCGTTGGGTTTTGGTAGCAACCATTATATTGATCTTTTTTTTATATGTATCTCGTTATGTGTTGTTTTAAAAATCATCTTTAGCACTAGTCCATTAATTGTAAAAGTGTTGCTAAGCTGCTCCATTATTACTGTCATTGTTGGCGTAGTTTTAGAATCTTTCTTTTCCATTAACTCCTCATTGATTTTGATAGGAGGAATTGGCATGATCATCGGGCATCTTATTAATTATAAATCGCACTAAGTAGCAACGATTTTTATAGAACCCTTATATTTTTTTCGAATGAAAAACAACAAACAAGAAATAGATGCGATTGGCGACAATCATATCGGTACATCGGCAGAGACGCCTTTACGAAAAGATGCCTTCGATAGAAAAAACGATCAAAAAATCGAAACAATATTCTTTCACTATAAAAAAATAATGGAAGAACTTGGTTTGGATCTGACTGATGATAGTTTGAGCGGAACCCCGTATCGTGTGGCTAAAATGTATGTCACCGAATTATTCTCTGGATTAGATCCCAAAAAAAAGCCTGAAATTTCTGTATTTGATAATAAATACGAATACAGTAAAATGCTCGTGGAAAGCCATATCACCTTTAGTTCGTCCTGCGAGCACCATTTTTTACCTATCGTAGGAAAGGCACACATAGGTTATATTTCATCTGGTAAAGTTATTGGATTATCTAAGATGAATCGTATTGTACGCTACTATGGTCAACGCCCAGAATGACCATGCAAATATTTAACGAACTTAAAGCGGCACTTCAAACGGAGGATGTTATCGTCGTTGTCGAAGCGGAACATTTGTGCGTTTCAAGTAGAGGAGTAAATGACAAATCCAGTAAAACAACTACTGTAGAATACGGAGGGGATTTTGGTAACAACCAAATTAGAAATGATTTCTTTAAAATGATTTAAGAGCTTCACGCAAAGCTAGCTCTATTATTCAAAACTCATTTATCAAAAAATATAATTTTCTTAAACAGCACACAAAATGGATAGAAGAAAGTTTTTTAAAAGTGGTTCGTTATTTACAATTGGAGCCGTTGTATTAAATCCGTTACAAGGTTCAGCAAATATTTTAGATTTCCAGTCTTTTAATAAAAATAAGAAGGCTAAAAATATTATTCTTCTAGTCAGTGACGGAATGAGTACGGGTACTTTAAATATGACCGACTTATTTTTAAATCGAAAAACGGGAACGGGAAGCAACTGGATTCAACTTTATAAGGATAATAAAGTTTCAAGAGCTTTGATGGACACCGCTTCTGCTAGCTCTATAGTTACTGATTCTGCCACTGCTAGTTCTTCTTGGGGAGGCGGTTATAGCGTCAATAACGGAAGTTTGAATGTAAGTTCGAAGGGAGAACCACACCTACCACTCTGGCAAAAATTTAAAAAAGCGGGAAAAATGGCAGGTTGCGTGACCACGGTACCCATTACACACGCAACGCCCGCTGGATTTTGTGTAAATAGTAAGAGTCGCAACGCACAAGAGGATATTGCCGAAGATTATTTAAATCTTGGTTTTGATATTATGATGGGCGGTGGTGCTGCTTATTTTAATCCCACAACAAGAAAAGACAAAAAAGACCTATATGCAGCTTATAAAGCTAAGGGATACCAAGTGGTGAAGTCTAGAAGCGAAATGCAACAAGCGACTACCTCTCAGCCTATTCTAGGTGTATTTTCAGAAGAAGGACTACCGTACTATGTTGATCGTAATAGCGATGAAAATCTGAAAAAAGTTATTCCAACCTTAGCTGAAATGGCTGAGAAAGCAATTGATCGAATGAAAGGTCACAAAAGTGGCTTTGTACTACAAATTGAAAGTGGAAAAGTAGATTGGGCTGCTCATCCAAATGATATCGCTGGTTTAATTCACGATCAAATAGCTTTTGATGAAGCGGTTAAAGTGGCAATGGACTTTGCTGAAAAAGACCAAGAAACTTTAGTGATTATTACCACTGACCATGGTAATGCCAATCCCGGAATAATTTACGGAAAGGAAACGAATGCTAACTTTGACAGTATCCATAAGTACACCCAAACTAATGAATGGATTTTGAACCAAATCAAAGCAGATTCATCTGTTTCTCAAGTTCAAGAAATTATCGAAAAAGCAAATGGCCATGGCATTTCAACAGATGAAGCCAAAACTGTCTTAAGTTATTATGACGGTTTGCACAAAGAAGACGGACTTTACAATTACAAAAAACTGCCCTATAAAGCGTTTGCAACAATGCAAGAACAAAGTAATGCTGTAGGCTGGATTAGTGTGAATCACTCTGCAGATTAGACACTGTCCCGTAAAGTGTGTAAGTTAAAAAAATAGGGGTTTGCCTTTTTAATTAAAGTTGAACCCTTTTTTCAAA
>NZ_JASMRH010000032.1:0-44045 GCF_041431385.1 Flavobacterium sp. Arc2
TTAGGTGGTCATTTTGAATTGGAATCAGGTGGTCACTTTAAATTGGAATTGGGTGGTCAATATCACTGGAATTTGCACTAATTATCCCGGGTTTGAGGTAATTAGTGGCTATTTTATATTAAACCGCTAAAGGAGTTAAAATGGTGTGTTGCTATTTAAAGTCATATTCTACCGATTCTCCCGGCTTAAGCAACGCCTTTTTAGTTGTTTTTTTAGTTGTAAATGTCATTTGCAATTCATTCTTACTTAACGATTGAATTGTCAGTTTGTTTTTGTCGAGCTTTATAAAGACATCCCCTTCTTCAGAAAAACTAATTTGAATACCGTTTAGTCGTAGCTTTTTAACTGAGAAAAACACCGAAATATTTTCTTTAGATAATGAATTTACTTGCGCCCCTTCACTAGTCCATTTTGAACTATTTACTTCCCATCCTTTTATTTTTGGGTTGCTAATCTCTTCATCTATTCTATCTTCAAATTTCTTAAAAGGAACAATTGCGGTTATAAAACTATATGCCGAATTATTGTTCTTAGAAACCACAGCCCATTCTTTACCTCTTGCTCCTGAAGTTAACACTGAGTCAGTAGCTGTCAATTGGTAGATATCACTTCCGGAACCATCGTTAAAAGAGGAACGAAGCAATTTAGGTGCGAGTTCTTTGCTATAATGACCTTGCCAAACTTGTTTGTAGGTATGCGGTTTGTCTGCTGTGAAGTTGTCTTTCACAATCCAAAAATCATCTTTTAAATAAATAACTTGTCTCGAATAATTGACTCCAATATTTTCAAACCCATCATGACTTCCTATAAAAAGATCTAAATCTTTGTTGGTTTTCCAAGCAATCGTTTTTGGGTGCGGTAGCGTTTTAAATTTGCCAAAACCACTTCCTCCTTGATTGCCTCCATACTCTTTTCCTTGTAGTTCATTATCAACCAAAGCCACGTTTTTAACCATAGAATTTTTGAAAAATTCATAATCTTTAAGTGAATAGCGTACTTGATAATTGGGTAAAATAACCTGTCCGTTAGCCATCGCCTGAATTCCAAGCATATCACCATGCTGATGATCTGGTTTGTCAGGATCTAATCCGTTAGAAATAGCCATCATTTTATCGTCTTTGTTCCAACCTTGACGCATAATGTAATAGCCAGTTTCGGGAAAATCTACAGAGGTAAATTGAGGGGTTTTCTTTTCGAGATTACTTAGCATTTTTAATTGCGCATCATTCAAAAACCAAAACATATCCGATTCCACATGATTATTAGCAAAATAACCCATTTCAGGATCTGAGAAGAGTAAATAACCCAATGTTAATGCTCCTGAGATATCATTTTTTTCTGCCCAAGGTTCGTTTGTATCGTCAGAAAAAACGGGTGCTGATTTATCTGGAAATCCAATTTTAGTTAAGGTGGTAAACAGCGATTTTAGTTTGTTTTCCCAAACTTCGCCTACTTTTATATTGCTGTTTTTTGCTAATTGATACACATAATAGTAGGTGTCAATATCGCTAATGTGATAATGTACCGTGCGCTCAAACTGAAATCCGTCTGCATTGATTTCTTTAGATAAATGCTGTTCTAAAATAGTCATAGCACGCTCGTTCCATTTATCAGAATCTTTAAAATCCTTAAATAAAATGGAAAGCATTGCTAAGGCAGACATGCCTCGTGTTTGATGATTTCCTGGAACAAACTCGGTATTACTTTCGTAAAGATTAGAAGCATGCTGTAGTAAGGTCGCAATGGTAGTTAATTGATCTTCGTCAGAATACTCTTTTTCTCCCAAGAACATATTGTGAATCTCTAACCAGTTCAGTATTCGATAACCAGATCGAAAGGCTTCATAGGTTCCATTACCATCTTCTATGGTTTCATATTTATTGGCTTCTAAAGCTGTATTAAGTGATTTTAGCTGGTTTTTAAAGTAGCTTAAATACGCTGGATTTTTATTTTGATAATTGTAGTACATAGCAACATCCACCATTTTGTGTTGGCGTGCTAAGTGGCGCATAGCATAGGCGTTTACTGCTTCGCCATTTTGGTATGTATAGGGCAGTTTCCAGTGGGCAACGGCAGGATACTTACCCATATGATCTAAAGCGCGTTCAATATGTCCATTTTTAGCGTCAGGATAAGAAGATTCGTAGGCTTTGAAACGGGCGTCATTATTCTTCCAATTGTAAAAATATCGTTCCGAAAATTTGTCTCTAAAATACTGTGCTAATTTAGTATCAGTTACTGTGTTTACACCACCAAGCACTTGTTGTACATCGGGTTTTAAATAGTCAACTAATTTATTGTTAGCAATGACTTTTTCAGCAGCAATATTTTGGGCATAACTACTCATAGAAATGACACAGCTTAAAGCAATGAGGCTATTTTTTAAGTATTTCATAGCTGGAATTATTAGTACATCAACTTCATTTCTAGATTTTGAACAATCTCAAATTTCCCTGAATTGGTAATTGTATTGTTTACGGGTTCTTGTCCTTTTTCTCCCCATAATACCGCAATTGTTTTTACAGGGTTATTTGTAAAAGTATTGTTCGAAATTTCCACAAATACAACCCCTCTATTTTTAATTAAAATGTGTTCTGGTTGTGCTTTTCCACAATTTGTAAAAGTGTTTCCTTGAAGTTTTAGGTTTCCACCAATGGTTGATTCGTCATAACCACCACGGTAATAATCTAAAACTAATCCTTGAATGTTATCAAATTTAGTGTTGGTAAAAGTTACAAATTCGGCATTGTAATCTCCACCGTCATTCGTTTCTTTATTTAGAAGAAAACCATTTTCACAATCTGTAATCACTGAATTGTTAACTAAAATAGTATCTGAAAATGATCCTTTTGATACTTCTAAAACATTTTTAAAGTTAGAAATGGCTGTATTTTCGATACGTAAATCATAAGCTTTACTCATGTTTTTGTCTAAAGTTGTAAAGGCATTTTGCGACTTATTCCCCATAAGGATAATGTCTTTTAGAATTAAATTTCCTTTAGGTAGCATTTCAAAAGCCGTTTTTGCGGAAGTAAATACTAGTTTAGATCTCTTTTTAGCATCGCTAGAAGTAATGGTAATTTCTTTGTCAATAAGAAGCGCTTCGTTAACTTTAAAAGTGCCGCTTTTCAATACAATAATATCTCCAGAAACTGCTTTTTTAAGTTGGTTTACAAGTTCTGTTGAACTAGAGACGCTTATCTTGTTTGCTGCAGCTTTAGGCTTTTCAACTAAAAACCAGTTGGTTCCGTATTTGCTTTTATCGACTAAAATAGGGTTTGCTTTAATTGGATTTACAATTGCACCAACGCTGTTGTTAGCTGCAGTTCTATCGTTTCCAAAGAAATCTTTATTAATTGTTTCAAAGTCAAATCCTGCATAAACATCTGGATTGTTTTCTTTCAATACAAATAAATCGGTTGCTGCTTTAGTAACTGCAAAATCTTTACTGATTAATCCTGCGGGCTTAACTTCACTTTTATTTTCGTTGTTAATGAAGTTGTTTTTAAAATTAACACCATCAACTTTATCATAGTTTACGATAGGGTTTGTATCTGGAGTTTCATTGTAAATTAAGTTGTTTGCTACTACTACGCGCTCAGGACGTGCAGAACGAATTTCAGATTTAGGCAATACTTCTTTTTGACTTACATTAGAACCTACGCTAAATTGCCAAGGTGATTTACAGTCAATAAATGAATTGTGAGCTACAACAACATCAGTAACTTGGTTGTAACGATTTAAGGACGATTTTGGAATCCCGTTCATAACTGCAATAGCACTTCTGAATGAATTTCCGTTTATTTTGTAGAAATAGTTGTTTGTTATCCAATGTCCTGTATTTACGACGCGAATACCTCCCATTTGGTCAGAATTATCATTTCCTATGAAAACGTTTCCGTCAATTTTAGCATAATTTCCGTGTCTTAAAACTAAAGACCCTTCACTTTCAAAAAACACATTATTCTTGAATTCGTTAAAGTTAGATTTGCTCGAAATAATTTCTACTTCACCATTGCAACGGTCAAATAAGTTGTTGTAAACGTTCGTGTAGGAAGGCGTCATTGAAGTTTCACTATCGCCTATTTGAATCGTTTCTCCATGTGGTCCTCCTTTACGAGGTCTTGGTCCAAAGTGGTTGTTTATTATTTGGTGGTAATTATTAACATGTTCGTTACCATCAAGGAATACTCGTACTGTTGGTCCAAAATTAGATTTTCCTGTAATATAATTATTGCTTAGCTCATTGTGTCTACCCCAAAATTCTACCCAATGGTCGCTTACATCTCTGTCAGGTTGAGTGAATTCTTCAATAACACATTGCGTGACTTTGCAATTGTTAGCAATAGAATCATTGTTGATTTTAAATTGAATCACGGCATTAGAAGGTGTATATCCATTTTTGAAATATAAATCTCTTACTTCTAAATAGCTACCTGCTAATTTTAAGTTAGAAACTCCTTCGATGAAAACTTTTCCTGGAGTTTCGGCTCTCAAAACGATAGGGTTTTCCTTTGTTCCTTTTCCGTAAAATTTAATTTCAGCATCTTTCCAAATACCGTTAGCTAAAATGATGTTGTCACCAGCAGTGCTGTTTTTTATAGCATTCTGAAGCTCGGTTAGATTCTTTACTTTGATGTTGTTTTTTGGTTTCAAGTTGTTTGCTACAGCTATTTCTTTACAAGAAACAAGTAAAATTAGCAGACTTAAAATGGATACGATTCTTTTCATTATCAATTAATTTTCAAAATTATTTTTAGTTTTTATTTTAGCTATTAGGCTTCTTTCCATAGTTTTTGTACGCTCTTTAAATCTCTTTTTATCGCATCAAAAACTATTTTTTTATCTACCGTAATTTTTTGCTTCCCTTGTTCTGCCCCTCCTAAATCATATTCAATATGTAGGGATACAGGCGGTTTTAATTTATAGTGTTTTAATAATTTAAAATATTTATCGAAGTCTACCATTCCTTCGCCAACGGGTACATTGATTGCTTCCCATTTCCCGTTAACTTTTCCCCATTTAAAATCTTTTAGAACAATAGTTTTAATGTTGGGCTCTAAAAGTTGAAGACCGTTTTGCCAAGAATTCCCTCCTTCTACCATCGCATGTCTAATGTCATACTGCGAGCCAAAATATTTTGGATCTACGGTTTCAATAATTTTTTTGACTTCCCAAAAAGAACTTCCCACAACGGTACCATCAACATTTTGATAGCAACCTATGAGTCCTAATTCTTTGTTTAGCATGCCTAATTTTCTTATTTCGGCTTGATAGTAAAGTAAAGCATCTTCCATAGACTGCCCTTCTTTGTATTTATACCAATTGGGACGATAGTAGGTGATTTTATTTGCAGCAGCAGTTTGAAGGATGTCTATGTCCAGCGGATTATTTGTACTTTCAATAGCTGTGGTAATCATGGTGCAGTTAATACCACTTTTTCTAATTGCGTTTACTGCTATGGGTAAGTCGGTTTTTACGTTTTCTGGAAGCACATGGCCTCCTGGACGCACTGTGAGATCGACGCCAGAAAAACCCATTTCGGCAGCGATTTCACCAGTCGTTTTGTAATCTAAAAACTGAAGATGTTTAGAAAAAATATTTACATCTAAGATATCGCTATATTCTTCGTCAAATAAATTTGAAAAAGGAAAAGAAGCAAATGGCATTAAGCCAGCGACAAAAGCTGTTTTTGATATAAATTCTCTTCTTGTTGTCATAGTTTTTTTAAAATTAAACCGACATTAATCTATTAGTCAACGATTTATATTGGTGAATCAATTGGAATGATTCTTCTAAGGTAAAAATCGTTTAAATAATAGTATAAATCAGCAAATTGAGCAATACAAAAAACTGGGTAACCAATTTGGTTTTCCAAATATATGTATATAATTTAATTAAACAAGTGAATAAAATAGAAATTAAAAAAAATGGAGTTAATATAATAAGAATCTTGAATTAGTAAAAAGATACACAGAGAATCGTGGAGAATGCGGAAAAGGTAAGCATAGAGTTTTGCAAAGTAGTTTTTGAAATCCACAGCAATCAGTTTGATTCACGTTCTAATTTTAGGTAAACAAATAAACATAGCGTTTCTGAGCGTGAATTGAGCACGTCTTTGCGAAATAACTATTATTATGGTATTACACAGAGATGCGCTAATCGAAAAAGAGCGACATAAATAGTTATTTCCCCAAAACTTTGTCTGATAAGTCTCAAACATTTCCTTAAATTTGCTTTCTTTATAGAGATAAAAACCCAAGAGTTATAAAATTCAAGCTATGTTACAAATTGCATTTATTAGAGAGAATCAAGAGAAAGTAATCCAAGCTTTGGCAAAAAGAAATATGGATGCCAAAAGTGTTGTGGAAGATGTCGTAAAACTAGACGAACAACGTCGTGCTACGCAAGTAGAGTTAGACGGAATTTTAGCTGAATCTAATAAACTGTCCAAAGACATAGGCGAATTGATGAAAAACGGTGAGAAATCAAAAGCCGCTATTCTGAAAGAAAAAACGGTTTTAAACAAAGAGAAAAGTAAGAAGTTATCAGAAATCGCAGATGCACTTGCTGCTGAACTTACCGAGAAACTATATACTTTGCCTAATCTTCCAGCTGATATTGTACCGGTAGGGAAAACGCCTGAGGAAAATTTAAACGTTTTTGAAGCGGGTGAAGTTCCTGTTTTACACGAAGGTGCACAACCACATTGGGAATTAGTGAAGAAATACGATATTATTGATTTCGAGTTAGGAAATAAAATCGCCGGAGCAGGATTTCCGGTTTATAAAGGAAAAGGCGCAAGATTGCAACGTGCGTTAATCAATTATTTCTTAGATAAAAATACTGCAGCGGGATACAATGAGGTTCAAGTACCTCATATGGTAAACGAAGCATCTGCTTATGGAACCGGACAATTGCCGGACAAAGAAGGACAGATGTACCACGATGCAACTGATAATTTATATTTAATTCCTACGGCTGAGGTTCCAGTAACAAATATGTTTAGAGATGTAATCTTAAACGAAAATGAGTTGCCTGTTCTAACTACAGCTTACACACCATGTTTCCGTCGTGAAGCAGGTTCTTATGGAGCGCATGTACGCGGATTAAATCGTTTGCATCAATTTGATAAAGTAGAAATCGTACGTGTGGAGCATCCTGATAAATCATATGAAGCTTTAGACGGAATGGTTGAACATATAAAAGACATTCTTAACGAATTGAAGTTACCATATAGAATCTTACGCCTTTGTGGTGGAGACATGGGATTCACATCGGCATTGACTTATGATTTTGAAGTGTTTTCTACAGCACAAGACCGTTGGTTAGAAATTTCATCTGTATCTAATTTTGAAACTTTTCAAGCCAATCGTTTAAAATTGCGTTTCAAAGACAAAGACGGTAAAAACCAATTGGCACATACCTTAAACGGAAGTTCATTGGCTTTGCCAAGAGTTTTGGCAGGAATCCTTGAAAATTACCAAACAGCAGAAGGAATCGTAATCCCAGAGGTTTTACGTCCATACTGCGGATTTGATATTATAGATTAATTATAGGCAGTTTTTATTGACCATAAATTCGCAAATTGTATGTTTTATTTAAAATAATTTGCGAATTTTCGGTTAACTCAGCTTTGTGATGGAAATGTTTGTTGCGATTATAAACAAGAATAATGAAAAAACTCTTTCTACATATAACTCTGTTTTTTTCATTGATTTGTTTTTCTCAAAACGAACAATTAGCGCAATATTACTATGATAAAGGCGATTTTGAAAAAGCTAAAATGGGGTATGAGGAATTATTGCTCAGCGTCCCTCAAAATATGCAGTATTTTTTAAGGACTGTTGATTGTTACCAACAATTACAGGAATTTGACAATGCAGAGAAAGCGATTCAAACCCGACTTAGCAAATACAATCAGGGAAATCTTTTAGTAGAATTGGGTTACAATGCTCAGCTACAAAAGAATGAGGCTAAAGCCAAAAATTACTACGATCAAGCGATAGATCGAATCAATAAAAATCCAAATGAAGTCTATGGCATAGCCAATTCATTCGAGAAAAAAGTATTATTAGATTATGCTTTAAAATCCTATAAAACTGCCTCGCAGATAGAGCCCAAATATAATTTTAATTATCAAACTGGGTTGCTTTACGGGCAATTAGGTAACACAGAAATGATGATTTCCACTTTTCTGGATGAATCATTTGCTACTCCGCAAAATTCGATAATGATTCAAAATCAATTGTCTCGATTCATGTCTGATGATAGTGATGGTAATTTTAGTGAGATGCTCAGAAAAGGATTAATTCTTCGAGTACAAAAAAGTCAAGATTTGTTTTGGAACCGTTATCTGAGTTGGTTTTATGTTCAGCAAAAAGAGTTTTCGAAAGCCTTTATTCAAGAGAAAGCCATTTACAAACGCAATCCGGAATCACTGTCTAATATTGTCAATTTAGCACATCTTGCTGTTGAAGAAGACGATCAGGAAATGGCGGTTGAAATTTTAGGATTTGTACTAGAGAACACAAAAGATTTAGAATTGCTTATCCAGGCACAAACCTATTTGATTAGTATAAAAATAGAAAAGGCGAAGGAAAAAGATTTTGCAAATATTAATGCAGAAATAGAAGCTTTGCTGACAGAATATGAAATCAGCCCTTTTACCCTATCTTTGCAATTAATTCAGGCACATTTTGTGGCTTTTAATTTAAAAAATCCAGAACAAGGAAGAGCAATTATCAAAAAAGCGCTTGACTTACGATTGGATGATTATAAAGTTGCGCAGGCCAAAATGGAATTAGCGGATATTTTACTTTTCGAAGAAAAATTCAATCAGGCATTGATCTATTATTCTCAGATTGAGATGGATTTAAAAAATGATGTGGTAGCACATGAAGCCAGTTTAAAAGCCGCTAAAACGAGCTATTTTAAAACTGATTTTGCGTGGGCATTGAAACAGTTCAAGGAGCTAAAATCAGCCAATACCCAACTAATAGCAAATGATGCTTTAGAATATTTCCTGTTGATAAATGACAATACTGCGGCTGATTCGACACAAACAGCCCTGAAGGAATTTGCAAAAGGAGATTATCTTTTATATCAAAATAGAAATCAGGAAGCGATAGCTCAGTTTCAATCGATCTTAAAGAAGTATAAGGGACAGGAAATTGAAGCGGTAACCTTATTGCGTTTAGGGAAGATTTATGAGAAAACAACCGAATATAATTTGGCTTTAAGCCAATATCAAGAAATTATTGATCATCATAACGACGGAATTTACATTGATGAGGCTTTGTTTTTCTCGGCAGAGATTTATAATAAAAAGCTGAAAGAGGTAGAAAAAGCCAAGCCGTTATATGAAAAGATAATTTTCAATCATGAAGACAGTATCTACTTTGTAGAAGCCAGAAAAAATTTCAGGCAATTGCGGGGAGATAGTAATTTATAAGAAAATGTTCAATCGTTTAAGCGGTTAAGCAAATCAACTATTAAAAAGGAAGAAATGATAATATACAACGTTACCACAAACATACATGAAAGTGTTCACGACCAATGGATGATATGGATGCAGCACAAGCACATTCCTGAAATTTTGGCTACAGGCAAATTTACTGCCGCCAGATTAGTTCGTGTATTAATAGAAGAAGAAATGGGCGGTGTGACTTATTCAGCACAGTACACAACAGATAGTAAGGAGACACTGGAGAAATATTATCAGGAAGATGCTCCAAGATTTCGTGAAGAAGGATCCAAGTTATTTGGAGAAAAAATGCTTGCGTTTAGAACAGAATTGGAAGTGATTTCTGAACACTAAATTTAGTGATAAGGTCAGTATTCATGTCATTTCGAAAAACGAAGTAACCTCATGTCGTTATATATTAGAAGATTTAAAACGATATGTTCTAAAGAAATAAAATAAATATTTTTGGGTCTTAGTACCTTAATAGTAACAAAAGATACTGAAATTAATTCAGCATAAAAATGGAAAAAGTAAAAGCCAAAAAACACCTCGGACAACACTTCCTGAAGGATGAAAGCATCGCTAAGGATATTGCCGACACGTTGAACTTGGAAGGGTATGATGATATATTGGAGATAGGACCAGGGATGGGTGTTTTGACTAAATATTTATTAGACAAACCTGTTACGACCTATGTAATAGAAATCGATACCGAATCCGTAACCTACTTGGACGAAAATTATCCAAAATTAAAGGATAAGATTATCTCAAAAGATTTTTTGAGATATAACATAAATGAAATTTTTGAAGGAAAGCAGTTCGCGATTATTGGGAATTTCCCCTATAATATTTCGACACAAATTGTCTTTCGAACATTAGAGTACCGTGATCAGATTCCTGAATTTGCAGGAATGTTTCAAAAAGAAGTAGCACAGCGTATTTGTGAAAAGAAAGGAACTAAAGCATATGGAATACTGTCTGTTTTAGTACAAGCTTTTTATGATGCAGAATATTTGTTTACAGTAGATGAAAATGTTTTTATTCCGCCACCAAAAGTAAAATCAGGTGTTTTACGTTTGCGAAGAAAGAAAGATTATAGTTTGCCTTGTGGGGAGAAATTATTTTTCACCGTAGTAAAAACGGCTTTTCAGCAACGTCGTAAAACCATGAGAAATAGCTTAAAAACAATGAACTTATCTGATAGCCTAAGAGAAGATCCAATCTTTGACCTTCGCCCAGAACAGTTAGACGTTGCGCAATTTATAGAACTTACCCAAAAAATAGAAGCGGATGGAATTTAAAATCAGCAAAAACTTAATACTCGAATTAGAGCAGCACATCGTCAATAAAAACGATAAGGAACTGGAAGCCTTATTGAATGACATGCACCATGCTGATATTGCTGAGATTTTGGATGAGCTTGATTTTGATGAGGCAACCTATATTTTTAAAGTATTAGACAGTGATAAAACCGCCGAAATTCTTCTAGAACTAGAGGATGACCTGCGTGAAAATATATTAAGTCGCCTTTCGGCAAAAGAAATCGCGGAAGAATTAGATGAGCTGGATACGAATGACGCGGCCGATATTATCGCCGAACTTTCTCAGGATCTAAAAGCCGAAGTAATCTCTGAATTGAATGATGTTGAGCATGCAAAAGATATTGTTGATTTATTGCGTTATGACGAGAACTCTGCCGGGGGATTGATGGGGAAAGAGTTAGTGAAAGTAAATGAAAACTGGAACGTTCTGACTTGCGTTAAAGAAATGCGTATCCAGGCCGAAAACGTTTCTCGGGTACATTCTATATATGTGGTCGATGATGAAAATAGGTTGAAAGGAAGACTTTCATTAAAGGATTTATTAACCACGTCAACAAAAACAAATATTACGGATATCTATATTCGGAAATTAAACTCCGTTAACGTAGATACTGAAGATGTTGAGGTGGCCCGAATCATGCAGAAATATGATTTAGAAGCTATTCCTGTTGTTGATGAGATGGGACGTTTAGTAGGGAGGATTACTATTGATGACATTATTGACGTCATTAGGGACGAAGCAGATCAGGATTACCAGTTAGCTGCAGGTATCTCTAAGGATGTAGAAGCAGATGATAGTATTTTAGAGCATACAAAAGCGCGTTTACCTTGGTTAGTTTTAGCGCTGTTAGGAGGTTTTATCTCCGTAAAAGTGCTTGGATTATTTGAGGGCGCTATGTTAAAGCATGGAGAATTATTCTTTTTTACCCCGCTAATTGCGGCAATGGCAGGAAATGTAGGTGTGCAATCATCGGCAATTATTGTGCAAGGTTTGGCAAACAATACCTTGACGGGATCTTTATTTAGTCGTTTGATGAAAGAAGTTTCTCTAAGTTTGCTTAATGGTTTAATTCTCGCAGTTATATTATTCGTGGGAAGTCATTTTCTTTTGAATGTCGAAATTGTCATTGGTTTAATTGTTACTATTGCATTAGTTTCGGTAATTATAATTGCCTCGCTTATAGGAACATTCGTGCCGTTGTTGCTAGATAAATTTGGAATTGACCCTGCATTAGCAACCGGTCCGTTTATCACGACCAGTAATGACATCTGTGGGATTCTTATCTATTTCTCAATTGCAAGAATTATATTAGGCTTTTAATTAGAGGGTTCTGATTTTAAAAAATCATACCTTTTTACTGATGGCTAAGTTATTGATTTAAAAAAACCAAAAAACCAAAAAATAGAAATGAAAGTACATATAATAGGAGGGGGAAACCTTGGGACTTCAATCGCAATAGGGATATCTAAATTTTCGAAAAATAATCAGGTTACCGTTACTAGAAGAAATACGGCTAGTATTGTGTATCTCGAACAGGCGGGAATAACGATTTCTTCAGACAATACACATAATATTGAAGAAGCAGACGTAATTATTCTTACTGTAAAACCATATCAAGTTGATGTCGTTTTGGCTGATATACTGCCTAAAATAACGAATAAAACAATCGCTTCGGCAGTGAGTGGCTTGTCTATCGAAGCGCTTCAAGGAAAAATAGGGGGCAACAATCAGGCGATGCGAATCATGCCTAATATTGCGGCCCAATTTGGGGAATCAGCAACGTGTATTTCATTCGATGAAAATAATAAACTACAAGCTGAGGCCGTTATTTCTTTATTTGAGGATCTTGGTACAGCACCAGTTATTGATGAGAAATTGATGGATGCCGCTACTGTTTTGGCAGCAAGTGGAACTGCTTTTGCATTGCGTTACATTAGAGCATCGATGCAAGCTGGTATCGAAATAGGGTTTGATTGGAAGACGGCATTAGCTATTTCGGCACAAACGGTGAAAGGGGCTGCCGAAATGCTTATGGAAGAACAGGTACATCCAGAACAATTAATAGATAGAGTAACAACTCCTAAAGGCTGTACCATTGCAGGACTTAACGAAATGGAAATGCATGGATTTAGCTCCTCATTGATACGTGGAATCAAAACTTCTCTGAATCAGATAAAAGGTTAATCATCTTTTTAAGACATTGTTTATTAAGGCTTTAGCCTTTTTTAATTTATAAAAATAACAGGTAGTTCGTCGGATTAAAACGCAGTACGTCGAAAAGAAGACGTGGTGTTTTCTTTCAAATGTAATTTATCGTAAATTAGCGAAAGCCCTATAAATCTACATCGACTTTTCTGACTAATGGTATAATTGAATATTAACAATTAATATACATTATGATGAAAAATTTACTTTACAATCTTTACGAGAGAATTTCTAATTTTTTATATGGGGGGCAAAAAGCTTCTCCATTTTAAAGGGTTAGACAAGGTGTTTTAAACGAAGGTACTTATAGTAGTATTCAATAGGAATAGTATTAAGTGGGAAACCATTTCTAAATTTAAATAATTTGGAGATGGTTTTTTTATGCTTCACGAGGTCGAAATTTGAATCTATTCGGTTATTAAAACTATAAACCATGTTTTTTTATTATTTTTGATTTCTAACTTAGAAACATTTTCATGGATATTAAAATTCTTCATATTGATAGCAATAATCCCATTTTAATGAGGCAATTGCAAGAATTGGGTTTCGAAAATCACGAGGATTTTACTTCTTCGAAAGAGGAAATTGAGTCCAAAATAGAGTCTTACCAAGGGATTGTAATTCGGAGTCGATTCAAAATTGATAAAGCCTTTTTAGACAAAGCCACTAATTTAGAGTTTATAGCCCGCGTGGGTGCTGGCCTTGAAAGTATCGATTGTGATTATGCAGTGTCAAAAAACATTACGCTCATTGCTGCTCCCGAAGGGAATAGAAATGCGGTAGCAGAGCATACTTTAGGAATGATTTTGTCGCTTTTCAATAATTTAAATAAAGCAGATAGAGAAATTCGCTCCGGACATTGGAACAGAGAAAGCAATAGAGGACATGAACTAGACGGTAAAACGGTAGGGATTATTGGGTATGGAAACATGGGAAAATCCTTTGCTAAAAAACTACGTGGTTTTGATGTTGAAGTATTATGCTATGATATTTTAGACAATGTTGGTGATGCCAATGCAAAACAGGTTTCTCTGGAAGAATTACAGCAGAAGGCGGACGTTTTGAGTTTGCATCTTCCATGGACACCAGAAACTAATAAAATGGTTGACTCAGCTTTTATCAAGGCTTTTGCCAAGCCTTTCTGGGTTTTTAACACGTCTAGAGGTAAGAATATTGTAACAGCAGATTTAGTGGCTGCTATGACTGCGGGAAGAGTTCTAGGTGCAGGGCTGGATGTCTTAGAGTATGAAAAATTATCTTTTGAAACTCTTTTTCAAGATAAGAACACGCCTGAAGCATTTCAATATTTATTAGGAGCAGATAATGTGATACTGTCGCCTCACGTTGCTGGATGGACTTTTGAGAGCCATGAAAGGCTAGCGCAAGTGATAGTAGATAAAATTAAAGTGAAGTATTTTGGCGAAGATAAAATTGCGGTTGATGAAAAACGAGTTACCGGAATAGGTGGTTTGTTTTTTAAATCAAAAAGCGCTAAAGAATTGGTTGCTTGGTATGGCAAACACTTAGGGTTAAAGACAGACGATTACGGTTCTACTTTTTGGTGGAAAGATAGTAATGGAAACGATTGTTCTACGCAATGGTCGCCATTTGCTGAGGATTCGGCTTATTTTGAGCCAAGTAAAAAACAGTTTATGCAGAATTTTAGAGTACATAATTTAGAAAATCTATTGTTGCAGTTAAAGGTGGAAGGTGTTAGTATTGTGGGAGAAATGGAGAGCTTTGATTATGGTAAATTTGGTTGGATTTTGGATCCTGAAGGAAACAAAATTGAACTTTGGGAGCCGATTGATCGCGTTTTTAAATAAAGTTTAATATATTTATTCTTACTAATTTTTATAAAATAATCAACTACTATGGAAAACTCAAAACATGAAGCTTGGAATAGTCCACAACCGGTTCATGAAGATAATAAAAAAATAGCAGCCGGTTTATTAGCGATTCTCTTGGCGCCGTTTGGAATTCATAAATTCCTTTTGGGATATACAAAAGAAGGGATAATATGGTTGGTTATTAGTCTCTGTACTTGTGGTGCAGTGACCACATTATTAGGACTTATAGAAGGAATTGTGTACTTAACTAAATCAGATGAGGAGTTTTATCAAACCTATCAAGTAAATAAAAAAGCATGGTTTTAAAAATAAAAAAGTCTCGATATTGTCGAGACTTTTTTATTTTTATTTGAAAGTGATTAGAGCTAACTAATCTTCTTTTTCAGCTAGTTTTCTTTCCAGTTCTGCCTGAAATTCCTCCATAACAGGTTTCATTGTACTTTCTGGAATATCAGAGATTCTAATGTACATCAAACCATCAACAGCATTGTTGAACAGTGGATCAACATTAAAAGCAACTACTTTTGCATTTTGTTTGATGTATTTTTTGATTAAGACTGGCAAACGCAAAACTCCTGGTTCCAACTCATCGATAATTTTGTCGAATTTATTTAAGTCGGCCTCAGTTTCATTAAAGATAAAATCTTTATCAGCATCTTTAAGTTTTACTTTGTACGCTTTTTTAGGATGAATATACTGTGCGATGTAAGGATCGTAATAATTTGATTTCATAAATTCAATCATCAAAGACTTAGAAAAATCAGAGAATTGATTGCTTATACTTACGCCTCCAAGAAGGAATTTATGTTCTGGAAAACGTAAAGTGGTATGAATGATTCCCTTCCAAAGAAGGAAAAGCGGCATCGGTTTTTGTTGGTATTCTTTGATGATGAATGCACGTCCCATTTCTATAGACTTATTCATCATGTCATGAAGTTCTGGTTCAAAACGGAAAAGTTCATTCAAGTAGAAACCTTCGATTCCATATTTTGGGTAAATCTCTGAGCCTAATCCCATTCTATATGCTCCTGCGATTTTCTTTGCCTCATCGTCCCACAAGAAAAGATGGTGGTAGTATTGATCAAATTTGTCTAGATCGATAGACTCGTTTGTTCCTTCTCCTACTTCTCTGAAAGTAATTTCACGCAATCGTCCGATTTCATGAAGAATATTCGGAATTGAATTTGCTTCCGCAAAAAACACCTCGTAGTTTTTACTCTGTAATAGTCTGCAATCCGTATTTCGTAAGGCATCGACTTCTGCAATTATTTTCTCTCCATTTGCAGGAGTAGCTATTTCTTTAGGACTTCTTGGAATTTTTAAATGTGGCGTGGTCAATAATTTACTTTCTTTCTCATAGGGATTGGCCAACATGTAAGTTTTCTTTCTCAAGAATTCAGAATAAAGCTCTGTTGTTTTGTATTCGTTTTGCTCTGCGACAGAAATAGGTTTTCCGATTCTGACTTTTATGACGCGATGCTTCTGACTAAAAACTTCTGACGGTAATTTTGCAGTACGAAAGGTTCCGCTAATTTTAGAAAGGAAATAAAAAAACCAACTGTTTTTAGCATGAAAATAAATAGGTACAACGGGAACTTGCGCTTTACGGATTACCTTGATAGCTCCTTCTTCCCATGGTTTGTCGACCATAAGTTTTCCGTCTTTGTAGCTAGAAACTTCGCCTGCAGGAAACATTCCAAGAGGTTTTCCATCACTCAAGTGACGTAAAGTTTCCTTGATCCCTATCACACTTGATTTAGCATCCTTATGATTTTCAAAAGGATTAACCGGCATGATGTATTTTTTAAGAGGCTCGATTCTATGTAATAAGAAGTTTGCTATTATTTTGAAATTTGGTTCTCTTTCAAGCATTAATTTCAATAACAAAACACCATCTATACCACCTAATGGATGATTAGAAATGGTTATATAGGCACCTTCTTTTGGTAGTCTTTTAAAATCTTCTTCGGGTATTTCAAATTTTATTTGTAAGTCGTCTAATATGGCATTTAAGAATTCAACATCCTTCAAATGCTTATTACCGTCATAAAATTCATTGAGCTTAGATATTTTTAGCGCTTTCATTAAAAGCCAACCGGAAAAAGTTCCGAGAACTCCATATTTTTCAGCATTTATTGCTTTTGCAACTTCTTTTGCGGTAACTAAACCCATTTACGTATTGTTTTTTGAGCGAACAACAAAGATAGACAAAAAGTCTATTATTAGGCTATTGAAGCATTGGATTTTCTTGTTTTTTCCACTGTTTCATTTGTATTTTTATTACTTTTGAAATTCAAAATTTTATATAAATGAAGATTATTTCTTATAATGTTAACGGAATTCGTTCTGCAATTTCTAAAGGATTCATTGATTGGTTACAGCAGGCAAATCCTGATGTAGTTTGTCTTCAGGAAATTAAGGCGTCTCCGGAACAACTGCCGCTATTGGATTTTGAATTAGCAGGATATCCTTATCATTATTGGTTTCCGGCTACAAAAAAAGGATATAGCGGGGTGGCTATTTTATCAAAAGTAAAACCGAATAATGTTGTGTTTGGAACCGGGATTGAGCATATGGATTTCGAAGGAAGGACTATTCGTGTGGACTTTGATGATTTATCAGTGATGAGTTTATATCTGCCTTCAGGAACAAATAGTGCAAGATTAGATCATAAATTTATGTTTATGGATGATTTTCAAAATTACATTACAGATTTAAAGGATGCCATTCCTAATCTTGTAATTTGCGGCGATTATAATATTTGTCATGAAGCGATAGATATTCATGATCCTATTCGAAATAAAAAAGTATCTGGGTTTTTACCTGAAGAAAGAGCATGGCTTGATACATTTTTGAAAAACGGATTCACTGATAGTTTCCGTTTTTTAAACAAAGAACCAGATAACTATACGTGGTGGACCGTTCGCGTTCCTACTGCAAGACCAAGTAATAAAGGTTGGCGAATTGACTATTGTTTGGTCAGTGAACCTTTGCGAGAAAGAATAAAAAGAGCACTTATTTTGCCCGAAGCAAAACATTCTGACCACTGTCCCGTTTTAGTAGAGATAGAATAGATTAATAATTATAATAAAGCATAATTTTAAAGTATAAAAAATGATAAAAAGAATTTCACTAGGACTGTTAATTGTAGCACTTTCAACTTCTTGCGTTTCCAAGAAAATCTACAATGATTTAGAAAATAAGTTCACGGATTTAAAGAAAGAAAACAGAACTTTAGCTGACGAAAACTCAGACCTTTTACAAGCAAAGAATCAACTGGAACTAGATCGTGATGCGCTAAACTCAGAGCTAAGTAAAGTGAAGTCAGAGCGTGATAAATGGCTTGCTGATTACGGTGCTTTAAGTAATAAAATGGATTTGCTTAATGAGTCCTATAAAGCATTGGAGAAAAATAGTAATGAGGCTTTACAAACCAACATGAGTAAAAATCGCGATTTGCTTGCTCAGTTAGATGCTAAAGGAAAGGCGTTAGCAATTGAACAAGAGCGTTTAAACAAAAGCTCACAGCGTTTGCAAGAAATGGAATCTTTGATTGCTGCAAAAGAAGCGACTATGAAGAAATTAAAAGAAACTTTATCTAAAGCCTTGAACAGTTTTGAAGGGAAAGGATTAACAGTAGAACAAAAAAATGGAAAGGTTTATGTCTCTATGGAGAATAAGTTGCTTTTTAATTCAGGTAGTTATTCAGTAGGTGCTGAGGGTAAAAAAGCGGTAGTAGAACTAGGAAAAGTTTTGGGTGACAATCCAGATATTTCAGTTTTGATTGAAGGTCATACTGATGATGATGGTTTTTCTAGCTCTGGACCCATTGCGAATAACTGGGATTTATCGACAAAAAGAGCGACTGCAATTGTTGCTATTTTAAGCGAAAATAAAAATATTAATAAGCAAAACTTAACTGCTGCAGGACGTGGGGAATTTTCGCCATTGGCTAGCAATGCAACAGCAGAAGGAAAAGCAAAAAACAGAAGAATTGAGATTATCTTAACGCCAAGACTAGATGAAATCGCTGAAATGTTGAATGAAATAAACTAAGTTGTGTAGTTTTGATTTAAAAAAGGTTTAGAGTGAGAACTCTGAATCTTTTTGTATTTAAATACGTCTTGAGTTTCTAAAATATCTGTTAATACCTTCGTAGAACATTATCAATAAAATCTACCTTTGTATCTTTATCTTCTTAAATTAGAATAAATGAAATATACAACCTTACCCAATACTGAAATAAAAGTCAGCAAAATATGCTTAGGTACTATGACTTTTGGTGAACAAAATACAGAAGCAGAAGGACATGAGCAAATGAACTATGCACTTGAACAAGGCGTTAACTTTTTTGATACAGCTGAGATGTATTCTGTTCCGGCACGTGAGGAAACTTATGGTAGCACGGAAAGAATTCTGGGAACTTGGTTCAAAAAAACCGGAAAGAGGGAAGAAGTAGTTCTTGCATCTAAAATTGGAGGTCCTAACCCTAATTTTAGTTATATGCGTGATAAAAATGATTTTTCACCTGCAAGTATAAAATATGCTTTAGATCATAGTTTACAACGTCTGCAAACAGATTATATTGATTTGTATCAATTGCATTGGCCAGAACGAAAAACTAATTTTTTTGGGCAGAGAGGCTTTAAAGTGCAAGAAGATGGTTGGGAAGATAATATTCACGCCGTTTTAGATACTTTGGGTGATTTTATAAAGGAAGGAAAAATTAGGCACATCGGACTTTCTAACGAAACCCCTTGGGGTATCATGCGTTTTCTGGAAGAAAGTAAGCACCATAATTTGCCAAGGATAAAAACGGTCCAAAATCCTTACTCTTTATTGAATAGGCTTTATGAAAATGGTTCAGCTGAAGTAGGTTATAGAGAAAATGTGGGTTTGTTAGCCTATTCTCCAATGGCTTTTGGAGTCCTGTCTGGAAAATTCCTAACGGGAGAAAAGCATCCTAAAGCAAGGATTAATTTATTTCCTCAATATTCAAGGTACAACAGCGAGCAATGTACTGAAGCAACTAAACTGTATCAAGAAATTGCCCGTAAAAATGGGTTAAGCTTAACGGAATTGTCATTGGCTTTTATAGCACAACAGCCTTTTGTTACCAGTACTATTATTGGAGCTACAACGATGGAACAACTAAAAGAGAATATAGATACTATGCAAGTATCATTGTCAGATGAAATTTTGAAAGCAATTGACGAAGTTCAGGCTATATTTCCTGATCCAGCTCCTTAATAAGATGTATTGCCTCAAACAGTACAAAAGCCCGATTAGTTTCATACTAATTGGGCTTTTGTGTTTAAAGGAGTTTCTTATTTAGAACTCAAACTCTTCATTAATTGACAGCGTGTCAAGTGGGATTGAATCTTGTTCTTTTAATCGAAGATATGATTTTGCAGCACCTGAAATACGTAGGGGATGTGATTTGTAAATCGTGTCGTCAATACTTAGTAGCCCTCTTTTAGTCATGATGTTCGTTAAAAATGATTCCTGTTTAATGGCAAAATATTTCAGCTTGCCTTGGTCATCAAACTGATACATGAATTTTTTAGGGCTAGGTATAATTCGAGCCAGAAATAAACACTCGTTGAACGTTAGTTCAGAAGGGCTTTTTTGGAAGTAGAAGCGGCTGGCTTCGCCTATCCCATATATGTTAGGTCCCCATTCGATAATATTAAAATAAACTTCGAGCATGCGTTCTTTGCTTACGATGCGGTTGTTTTCTAAAATATAAACCAATAAAATTTCTTCTAGTTTTCGAGAGACTGTTTTTTCACGGGTGAGAAAAACATTTTTTATTAATTGCATACTTATGGTACTAGCACCACGGGAGAATTTTTTTGTTTTTATATTTTTGACAATCGACTGTTTGAATGCTTCGTTTATAAATCCGTGATGGGAGAAAAAAGAGGGGTCTTCTGTTGTTAAAACACATTTTCTTAAGTAGGGTGAAATCTGATTAATCGGCGTGTAATTTGCATTAGCGTTACCTACTAAAATTGGGCGTTGCAACACATCTTTTATAATCGCTCTGTAAATAAATTCGCCATTGAGCTTGTTTAGGTTGGCTTCTCCGTATTTAGTTATTTTTAAATTTTCTTTATTGATATTGCTATCAAAAACAAGTTGGTCTGGTTTATTTTTATTGAATTTAAAATCCAGTTTATAATCAAAAGTCCCTTCGGCTTGCATTCCTTGAAAATGGGTAAATAATCCGTGAGGTAGTGAGGAGATGAAATCTTGGGCTTTCATTTTCGGGATAACTACGTTCAGTTTGTAGATCGTGTCAGCTTCTGTATCATAGGAAATGTAGGGGCGGAATTTAACCTGATTGAATTGGACCGTGGAACTGCTATCTACTGATATGAAATCGGAACCGATTAAGAAACGATAGTCAAACCGTGCGTTTTTAATTACGACATCCTTACTGGCTATTTTTGGGTGGCTTATTCTAAAGTTTGTAATGGAGGTAAAACCATCAATGTGTAATTCATCACCGCTCTTGTCGATATTTTCAATGTTTAACCGAATCGAATCAAAGCTAGATTTTAGATTGTATCGTTCATCAAAATACGGTACTTTGATTGCTCCGGTATCTTTATTAAAGATTCTAATGTCTGCTTTGTTATTTCGTGGATCGGCAAAACCGCTAATTTTCCAGTGCTGCGCAAAAGTATTGGTTTGAACATCTATTGAAGTTTCGAGCTCTTTATCAGAAAGGACTAATTTTTTAATGTCGATAGTTGCTTTTTTGCCATTATCATCGATCTTGAACTTCAGGTTTTCGATGCTCATATCTGTAGGGATAAGGTTTAAGGCTTTCGAAATAATTCTGTAAGCAAAAGCGGCATAATCTCTCTTGTTATTGGTAGTAGATTCCTCATCGTCTTTCTTGAGGAAAGCGGCAAAATTTTTCACATTCCCTTTCTGCGTGAGTTGTACCATTCCGTTTTTAATTTCCAGAGTACCTAGTTGTACATCACCCAGTAATAAATGCCAGAAATTAATACTGGTTTTCATTTTTTGAATGCTAAACAATGTATCTGCATCTTTAGGAACTAAGGTGATTTCAGTCAGGCTTATTCCTGAAAATCCGTCAAAATAAGCTTCTTTTATAGATAACTTACTGTTGTATTTTTGTTCAATTTTTGATGAAACGCCTCCGATTGCTTGCTGCAAAATAGAATCTCTAAAAATAAAAAAACCAAAAGTAATTAGTAGTAGGAATACTATAAGTACTTTCAGAAGTAAAATTATTTTCTGTTTTCCAGTTTTCATAAATTGTAGACTATTTTAATAATCGATTGAGAAACAAATTTAAATGAATATATGTTACTCTCTTTTTTTAATTCGAATAATTATTGGGTAGGACTCAAATTTTAATTTTGGACATAAAAAAAACTACAGTATTATTTATTGTAGTTTTTTAACAGGATGTTTTATATTTTAAATACTGCCATGTTTGTGCGGTAAGTAGTATTATTTTTGATTGTAGAATTTTTTTACTTTGGCAATAATCTGATTGGAAGTCATGCTATCCGCCGTTTCAACAGATTTAAGTTTACTTGCAATAGTCGATTTTTCATCATTAATTTTTTGTTGGAGTTTCGTTTTTGTTTCTGCAGGTCCAAAAATGTAAAGTTCATCAGATTCATTAACAGTGGATATAATGTCTTTAAAATAGTTGTTGATTTGATGTTTCTTTCTTTCGTCAAAGGATTTTTGAGAATCAATATGTTGACCGCCAAAGAAGCTCCCTTTGTCGCCTTCTTTATCATGATATACCCTATTCTCAAGATCGGATTGAATTTCACTAACTGCTTCCTTTCCGTCTTCAAGAGTTACGATGATTGCTTTTGTTGAGTCAATCCAAATACCTGTTTGCTTTTTCATCTTTTATACGTTTAATAATGTTATTAATTATAGTAGAGAATTTTAATTTTAAAAAGAAAAATGGTATTAAATACCTATTCTAAAATGGCTTTTAGATTGATAAATTCTAACCCTTTTTTATCAAATGCCAACGCTTTATGGTCTTTGAAATGAAAAACAGGTTCGTTTTATAAAAATACGATATAAATTAAGAATAACGTAAAAATTAACAGGTAAATAACTAAATATCAAAACAAAGAGTATTATGCTGCTATAACAGTATTTTAGTTTTGCTTTTAGTCATGAATGTTTTGTTACCCAAATAACATGCTGGCTACGTCCTCTATTTTTGCCACAAGTTGCACTTTTATTCCGGTATTTTTTAATGTGATTTTATTGTATTTGGATACAAAAATGGTGGAAAATCCTAATTTTTCGGCTTCTTGAATGCGCTGATCTACTCTGTTTACAGGACGAATTTCTCCTGATAGTCCTACTTCTCCAGCGAAACAAAAATCCTTGTTTACTGGAATGTCTTCATTAGAGGATAAAATGGCAGCTACTACAGCTAAATCGATAGCAGGATCGTCTACAGAAATTCCTCCCGTTATGTTTAGAAATACATCTTTGGCACCAAGCCTAAAACCAGCTCTTTTTTCCAGAACGGCCAATATCATATTGAGGCGTTTCGCATTATAACCTGTTGTGCTGCGCTGAGGTGTTCCGTAAACGGCGGTGCTGACTAAGGATTGGATTTCGATCATTAACGGACGCATGCCTTCTAGGGTAGAAGCAATCGCAGTTCCTGAAAGTTCTTCGTCTTTATGCGAAATCAATATCTCAGATGGGTTTGAGACTTCACGTAGTCCGCTTCCTAACATTTCATAAATTCCTATTTCTGCCGTAGAACCAAAACGATTTTTTAAGGACCGTAAAATACGGTAGACATGATTGCGGTCTCCTTCAAACTGTAAAACAGTATCGACCATGTGTTCCAATATTTTTGGACCGGCAATATTACCGTCTTTGGTAATATGACCAATCAGAATAACGGGAATATTCGTTTCTTTGGCAAATTTGATTAGCTCAGCTGTTGTTTCCCGGATTTGGGAAATGCTTCCTGCTGTAGATTCAATATAGTCAGTATGTAGCGTTTGAATCGAATCGATTATTACAATTTCGGGTTCAATAGCTTCAATTTGTTTGAAGATGTTTTGCGTTTTCGTTTCGGTAAGGATGTAGCAATTTTCACTTGAAGTAGTGATTCTTTCGGCTCTCATTTTTATTTGTTTTTGGCTTTCTTCGCCTGAAACATATAAAGTTTTGTAGGGTAGCTTTAACGAAATTTGAAGCAATAATGTACTTTTCCCTATTCCGGGTTCGCCGCCTAATAATATTAGGGAACCAGGAACGATTCCGCCTCCTAGTACTCGGTTTAATTCAGAGTCAGTAGTATCCATACGGATTTCCTGAGTAGAATCGATTTCATTTATTTTTAAAGGCTTGGGTGCTTTACTTGTTGCAGTTGGTTCGCTTTTCCAAGCTACTTTTTCTTGTTTTTGGATGATTTCCTCGGCTATGGTGTTCCACTCTTTGCAGGAGTTACACTGTCCTTGCCATTTGGCATATTGGGCGCCACAATTCTGACAGAAAAAAGAAGTTTTTACTTTCGACATAAGGATTAAAGGAATTAAATCTCAAAGTTAAATTAAAAAAAGAAAGACAGTGGAATTACTTCCATTGTCTTTTTATAAAAAGCGTTAAATTATCTATGACTTTATTTTAAGTCAATGAGTTGTCTTTTTCATTTGGAAAAATAATCCAGGGCTTGAAGGTTTTTGCTTCTTCAAACTCTAGGGTAGCGTAAGAGATAATAATGATAATGTCCTCTTTTTGGACTTTTCTTGCGGCAGGTCCATTTAGAGTTATTTCACCTGAATTACGCTCTCCTTTTATGGCGTAAGTTTCAAAGCGTTCTCCATTATTGATATTTACAATGGAAACTTTTTCGCCTTCAATTATATTTGAGGCTTCTAACAGGTTTTCATCAATAGTAATGCTACCGATATAGTTTAAATCGGCTCCGGTTACTTTTACCCGATGAATTTTTGATTTTAATACTTGAATTTGCATACTACAAAAGTAAATTAATTTAATGAAATGGTGTCAATCAATCTTATGTTATTGATGGTAACCGCGATAAAAGCGCGGTATTTTTTAGTGCTACTTTTTCTTAAACAAGGTTTGAGTGTTTTTTCATCTGCAATTTGAAAATATTCTAAGTCAAAAGAATTGTTTGTGTCGAATGATTTGGCTACCCATTCTGTCACTTTTGTTGCACTGTTTGTTTTAAATTTTTCTTTGGCGAGATTTAATGTTTTGAAAATTAGAGCCGCATCTGATCGCTCTTGATCAGTTAATCGCTCATTTCTGGAGCTCATAGCGAGACCGCTAGGTTCTCTATAAATATCGCATCCTATAACATTGACGTTAAGCTTGTTTTTAGCGACCATCTTTTTTACGATTTGCAACTGTTGGAAATCTTTTTCTCCAAAATATGCATTTGTAGGCGTTACGATTTCGAAAAGACGTTTTACGATTGTTCCTACTCCATCAAAGTGGCCTGGTCTGAATTTTCCTTCCATCTGATTTTCTAATCCATCAAAGTCAAAAGCTTGGGATAGTACTTTTCCTTCGTAAATATCATCTACAGTGGGGGCATATAAAATAATATCAGTACTTAATCCGTTTATTTTATCTATATCTGCCTCTAATGTTCTTGGGTATTTTGATAAGTCTTCAGGGTTGTTAAACTGAGTGGGATTTACAAAAATACTAGCCACGGTAGTGTTGTTCTCAGTCAATGACTGTTGCATTAAGGAAAGGTGTCCTTGATGTAATGCACCCATCGTGGGGACGAAACCAATGGTAGATTTTTGAGTCTTAATAGATTTCAAATAGTCTATCAAAGCTGCTTTTCCATAGAAAATAGGCATGGGCATTTTGTTTAAATTTAATGCAAACATAATATATTAGTTAATAACTGCATAAATTTTTGTAATTTTGCATGGTTTTTATTACCAATAAATTAAGCAAATTACAATATGAAAGATAAGAGGATATTATATGTATCATCTGAAGTGGTGCCCTACTTAGCTGAGAACGAGGTCTCTTTAATGTCTTACGACGTGCCAAAGATGATTAATGATCAGGGTGGGCAAATCAGAATTTTTATGCCGAGATATGGGAATATTAATGAGAGAAGACACCAGTTACATGAAGTAATTAGGCTTTCAGGGATGAATTTGGTTGTAAATGACTTGGATATGCCTTTGATAATAAAGGTGGCTAGCATACCTAAAGAGAGGATTCAAGTTTACTTTATTGACAACGATGAATATTTCAAAAGGAAAGCGACATTTGCTGATGAAGAAGGTGTGATGTATGCAGATAATGATGAGCGTGCCATTTTCTTTGCAAAAGGAGTAGTTGAGACGGTTAAAAAACTGAATTGGGTTCCGGATATTATTCATGTTCATGGCTGGATGGCAGCAATGTTGCCTATCTATATGAAACATTATTATAAAAACGAAGCGTTGTTTTCTGATACAAAAATCGTTACTTCTGTTTATAGTCAGTCTTTTGAAGGAACTTTAGATGCAGAAATGATAAATAAAATAAAACTTGACGGAGTTCCTTTAGATGCTATTGCTGATTTAGAAACGCCAGATTATGAAAGTATTATTAAAGCAACGATTAAGCATTCTGATGCTGTTATTATTGCTTCAGATAGTCTGTCTCCAAGTTTAACAAAATTTATAGAATCTTCAGGAAAACCTTTTTTACCTTTCGTCCCTAAAGATGAATTCGCGGAAGCGTATTCTAACTTTTATAGAGACGTGGTTCTATCAATTTAAACTTTTATTATCGAATATGTACAATAATTCTTTTTTTAAGAAAATTCTATTAGTGGCTTGTGTTGTTTTTCTTTATTCTTGTGATAAAGATTATAATTCAATTGGAGATGGTTTAATCGGGGATAACCATTTTGATTTTGTAAAATATACATCTAATGTTGTTGCTTATAATCAAAAAGTTGGGCCTATACAATCCAATAATCTTGCTGTAAATGCATTAGGGATTTATGACAACCCTGCTTTTGGAACAACGACTGCAAGTTTTGCAACACAGATCGTTTTAGAAACTATTAATCCAACGATTGGCAAGAATCCAGTAATTGAAAGTGTTGTTTTAACAATCCCGTATTTCAGTACATTAACCGCTACTGATGCTAGTGGGGATGGAACGTATGAGTTGGATTCAATTCAAGGTCCTTCAGTTGGTAAAATTAAGTTGAGTGTTTACGAGTCAGGTTACTTTATGAGGGATTTAGATCCTAATGCTAATTTTCAGGAAGCTCAAAAATATTATACTAATCAAAATTCTGATTTCAATACTGCTAAGGTAGGTAGTCGTTTGAATAGCTCTTTGGATCAAAGTCAAAATGATGCTTTTTTCTTTAGTGCTGCTCAGTATAAAATTACAGTAACTACAGACGGGAAAGATGTGATTACTCGCGTTGCTCCAGGAATGCGTTTGGATTTGAATACTAGTTATTTTAAAACAAAAATTATTGATGCCTCGGCTTCAGGTAAGTTGGTGACTAATGATGTTTTTAAAGAATACTTTAGAGGATTATATTTTCAAGTTGAGAAATCAGGAAGTAGTTCTTCTAATATGGCTTTGTTAGACTTTAGACAAGGTAAGATTACTATTAAATATAAAGAGGATACATCTGATTCTGATGCTACAAGAATTGAAAAGTCGATTGTACTTAAACTTACAGGAAATTCAGTAAGCTTATTAGAGCAAAGTAATACAAATACTTCGTATGCTAATGCGACAAATACTGCTAATATTAATACAACACTTGGAGACTCGAAATTATATATAAAAGGTGGTGAAGGTTCGATGTCAGTTTTGGAAATTTTTAATACAACTGAATTAAAAACAATTAGAGATAGCGGATGGTTGATAAATGAAGCTAGTATTGTTTTCCATGTTGACCCTACTGCTTTAGGAACTGCGGCTAAACCGAATCGTATCTATCTATATGATTTAAATAATAATCGTCCTATTGTAGATTATTATAATGATGGAAGTGCTGGAAAAGCTGTTTTTGGAGGTATTTTAAATACAGAAAAAACGGAAGACAATACTTATAAAGTAGGAATTACAAATCATATTAGAAATTTAATTAAAAATGCCGATTCTACAAATGTAAAATTAGGTATAGTAGTTACAGAAGACATCAATACCATAAGTTCATATAAGTTAAGATCAACAAGTGGTGTTATTTCGCAATTCCCTAAGGCTTCAGTTATGAGTCCATTAGGAACAATTTTTTACGGTAGTAGCGCAGCAGTTGCTGATGATAAAAGATTGAAATTAGAAATTTATTATACAAAACCTAATTAAAAGAGTATGTGTGGAATTGTTGGATATATAGGTCATAGAGAAGCTTACCCTATAGTTATAAAAGGATTAAAAAGACTCGAGTACAGAGGATACGACAGCGCAGGTGTCATGATATATGATGGTGAAGACATCAAATTATGCAAGACAAAGGGAAAGGTTGTGGATCTTGAAGAAAGAGCTTCAAAAGAAATCACAACTAATGGAACAATTGGGATTGGACATACGCGTTGGGCGACACATGGTGTTCCTAATGACGTAAATTCACATCCTCATCTTTCTAATTCTGGGAATTTAGTGATAATTCATAATGGAATTATTGAGAATTATGCTCCCTTAAAGGTAGAATTAATTAAAAGAGGGTATGTTTTTCATTCAGATACAGATACAGAGGTACTTGTTAATCTTATTGAGGAAGTACAAAAAAGAGATAATATTAAATTAGGAAAAGCAGTTCAAATTGCGCTTAATCAAGTGGTGGGTGCTTATGCGATTGCTGTTTTTGATAAAAAAAATCCAGATGAAATTGTAGCGGCTCGTTTAGGTAGTCCGCTGGCAATTGGTATTGGCGAGGGCGAGTATTTTATTGCTTCAGATGCTTCTCCATTTATAGAATATACTTCAAATGCGGTGTATTTAGAGGACGGCGAGATGGCTATTATTAGGTTGCATAAAGGCATGAAAGTAAGAAAAATTAAAGACGATTCTTTGGTTAATCCTTATATTCAAGAACTTCAAATGAATTTGGAGCAAATTGAAAAAGGGGGTTATGATCATTTCATGTTGAAAGAGATATACGAACAGCCTAGTGTAATTAAAGATACGTATAGAGGTAGATTACATGCTAATGAGGGAATTGTTCAATTGGCTGGTGTTGAGGATAATTTAGAAAAATTCTTAAACGCAGACAGAATTATTATTGTTGCATGCGGTACATCATGGCATGCGGGATTAGTTGCTGAATACATTTTTGAAGAGTTTGCAAGAATATCTGTTGAAGTAGAATATGCTTCAGAGTTTAGATATAGAAATCCCATTATCAATAATAATGATGTAGTAATTGCTATATCACAGTCTGGTGAAACGGCTGATACAATGGCTGCTATTAAATTAGCGAAAGAGAAAGGAGCTTTTGTTTTTGGAGTGTGTAATGTAGTAGGTTCTTCTATTTCAAGAGAAACTCATGCAGGTGCTTATACACATGCGGGACCAGAAATAGGTGTTGCTTCTACTAAAGCTTTTACTACTCAAATTACAGTTTTGACCATGATTGCTTTACGTTTGGCAAAAGCCAAAGGAACATTATCTCTTTCGGATTTCCATATGTATTTACAAGAGTTAGAGTTGATTCCTGAGAAAGTTAAAGAAGCATTGGAAACTAATGATCGCGCAAAAGAAATTGCAGCTACTTTTAAAGACGCGCCTAATTGTTTGTACTTAGGACGTGGTTATAACTTTCCAGTGGCACTAGAAGGCGCTTTAAAGCTTAAAGAGATATCTTATATTCATGCTGAAGGTTATCCTGCAGCCGAAATGAAACATGGGCCAATTGCTTTAATTGATGAGCAAATGCCCGTCGTGGTTATTGCTCCTAAGCAAGGTCATTATGATAAGATCGTAAGTAACATTCAGGAAATTAAGTCAAGAAGCGGTAGAATTATTGCTATTGTTACTAAAGGAGATACTCAAGTTCGAGAATTAGCAGATTATATAATTGAAATTCCTGAAACTTCAGATGCATTGTCTCCATTGATTACAACAATACCATTGCAGTTATTATCATACCATATAGCAGTTATGAGAGGTTGTAATGTAGATCAACCAAGAAATTTAGCAAAATCAGTAACTGTTGAATAGGTAGTATTTTACAATAGATTTTAAAAGCGAGATATTTATCTCGCTTTTTTTATGGAATAAAGTCAAAAAGACACATTTTTATGATTAATTCAATTTTTGGCTGATTTCCTTATGCGTGCATAGTTTTTTGTATTTTTTTAACAATATATCGTGTTATAATATAAAAATCATATTGATGCAATTGTGTTAAAATCATCTAAATATATTACCGTATATTTAATTAATTACTCATTTTGATGTTGATATCAAAAATATTTGTATTTTGGTAGCACTAATCATAAAAAAAACTAACCAAATGAAAATTTATTTACTTTTATTAACATTGTTTTTTTGCAGCCTAAGCTTTGCTCAAAATTCAATTTCAGGCACGGTTACTGACAGTGACGCGCAATCAGTTATTGGAGCCAACGTTAGGATTGTTGGAGGCACTGCCAGCACAATTACTGATGGGGAGGGGAAGTTTACTTTAAATTCAACAAGCCAATTACCTTATGTAGTTGAGATTTCTAGTGTTGGATTTGTTTCTGTAAAAGTAACTATTTCATCAAAGAACCAAAAGGTGAATGTTATTTTAAAAGATGAGTCGAACCTGCTTAATGAAATTGTAGTTTCGGCTTCAAGAACTCCTGAACGAGTTTTAGAGTCTCCTGTTACCATCGAAAGAATGGGAATTGCTGATATTAAAAAGTCGGCATCTGCTACTTTTTATGACGGTATAGAAAACATGAAAGAAGTGCAGATGAATACTAGTAGTCTTTCTTTTAAGTCTATTAATACCCGTGGTTTTGCTACTGTAGCAAATACGCGTTTTATGCAGTTGGTTGATGGAGTGGATAATGCTTCTCCTTTATTGAATTTTGTATTGGGAAATATGATTGGAATTTCAGAAATTGACGTTCAAAGTGTAGAGTTACTGCCTGGGGCATCTTCTGCTTTATATGGTGCAAATGCATTTAATGGTATTTTATTTATGAATAGTAAAAGTCCATTTACAAGCCAAGGAATTACTGCTTACGCAAAATTTGGACAAACGAGTCAAAAAGCGGCTGGTTCAAACGACTATGTTGATTATGGAATTAGAATGGCGCATGCATTTAGTCCTAAGCTAGCTGCAAAAGCTAACTTTACCTATATGCGTGGTACGGACTGGTATGCTACGAACTACGATGACAAGACTGTTGCGGGAAGAGATAGGAGTCATGTGAATTATGACGGTATAAATGTTTATGGTGATGAAGTTACTACAAATATAAAAGGAGTTGCTGCAGGACTGTTTAGTGCGGGGGCTATCACTCAGTCGCAATATACAGCGTTTAATAATATACTTCCTAACTATAATGTAAGTAGAACTGGGTATAATGAAACTGATCTAACGGATAATAAGGCTAGTAATACTAAGATTGACTTTTCGTTACATTATAGACCTTTTGGAAACGAAAATTTGGAAGTTATTTGGCAAAGTAAGTTTGGTTATGGAAATGCGGTTTATCAAGGTGCGAATAGGTATTACTTGAATAACTTTTTTATGCAACAACATAAATTAGAGGTGAAAGGTAAAAACTTTTTCGTGAGAGGATATACTACTACAGAAGATGGAGGAAATTCTTATGACATGCTTTTTACTGGGATTAATATTAATAGAGTTTGGAAAGATGATAAAACTTGGTTTGGGCAGTATGCAGCAACTTATGCTGGTGCTACCTTAGCTGGTTCAACACCTGAAAATGCACATATTGCTGCAAGAAATGCTGCAGATACGGGAAGGTTAATTCCTGGCACGGCTGCATTTAAGTCTGCTTTTGATAAAGTGACTAATGAAGCAAGTGTGCTTTCGGGGTCTAAATTGGTTGACAATTCGAAGATATATCATTCAGATGCTAATTATAACTTTAAAGATCTTATCAAATTTGCTGAAATTCAAGTAGGTGGTTCTTATAGAGAATACCAGCTAAATTCGCACGGTAGAATTTATACTGATAAAGATGGACCTATATTGTACAATGAGTATGGAGTTTATACGCAGTTAACAAAAAAATTCATGGATGACAGGTTGAAATTTACTGGATCTATGCGTTATGATAAAGCACAAAATTTTGATGGGAATGTTTCTCCAAGAGTCTCTTTAGTATATTCTGGTGGTGAAAGTAGAAGGCATAATTTTAGAGCTTCATTTCAAACCGGTTTTAGAAATCCATCTACTCAAGATCAATACATCGGTTTTGATGTAGGTAGTGCAGTTTTATTAGGGTCAGCTCCGGATAACTTAACAAGATTTAGCGAAGTTCTTCCTGTTTCAACAGCTACAGGTCAGGCATTTGCTGGTGGTTCAACTGTTACGATTAATGGGTTGAATGCTTATAATAATTCTTATACGGCTACATCGGTTGCTGCATTTTCAGCAGCTGGAAATCCTACATTGTTGAAGAAAACTAATGTTGATTATGTTAAACCAGAAAAAGTAAAAGCTTTTGAATTAGGGTATCGTTCACTTATTGAAGGGGTTTCAGTAGATATTAATGGTTATTATAATATTTATAATGATTTCATTGGGAATCTTAATGTGGTTGCGCCCTTATATGGTACGGCTCAAGATTCGCCAAACGCTACTCCAAGTGCAACAGACCTAGGATTTCAGTCTGTACACGCTCTTTCAACTGGAAATTTCAGAGCTTTTCAATTGTATACAAATACTAAAGTTGAGATTGAATCTCTTGGTTTTGGTATAGGTCTTTCTAAAAAAGTATATAGAGATTTTGAAGTAGGTGTTAATTATAACTATGCTGAATTTAAATATGATCAAGCAAAAGATCCAAGTTTTGAAGCCGGTTTTAATACTCCAAAAAACAAAGTAAAAGCATCATTCGGTAACGAAAAATTATTCAAAAATTTTGGTTTCAATGTTAGTGGAAGATATAGTAGTGCGTATTTATGGCAATCTAGTATGGTCGATGGTATGATCGATGCTGCTACTGTGATTGATGCTCAAATCAATTATGAAATGCCTAAATTAAAGTCAACACTTAAGTTAGGGGCTTCAAATATTGGTGGTAAAGAATACGCGCAAGTATTAGGTGCTGGATTGATAGGACAACAATATTTTGCTTCTTGGACAATTAACCCGTAATACTTTTAAAATTTTAAAAAAAAATACAACCATGATAAAAAATTTCAAATGGCTACTATTGGTTTCATTAAGCTTTGTAGCGTGTAATAGTGATGATGACGTAACGGTAATTTCAAATTCATCTGACGGATTACCTTTAACGGCGGGATCTGCTAATTTTTCTAAAGTTGTTTCATTAGGAGATTCAATGGCAGCAGGTTACTCAGATGGAGCCTTGTTTGTAGAAGGTCAGAAATCTTCTTATAATAATATAATGGCACAAAAATTTGCAACAGTTGGTGGTGGAGAATTTAAAACCCCATTTATGGCTGACAATATAGGTGGTTTTAAAATTAATGGAACTATTGCTTCTGGAGCGAGATTAGCATCGACTGGCGGAGGAGCGCCAGTTGCAGTTGCGGGAACTCCTTCGACAGAGATTTTAACTTCCATAGCTGCTGCTGGTCCGTATAATAATTGTGGCGTTCCTGGTGCAAAAAGTTTTAATTTATTATCGAAAATTTACGGTAGTCCTTTAGGTATACTAGCAGGAACAGCGAATCCTTATTATGTTCGTTTTGCTCCAAAAGATGGTGCTGCTTCTGTTTTGGATTATGCAATGTCTCAAGCGCCAACTTTCTTTTCACTTTGGATAGGAAATAATGATATTTTAGGTTATGCTACAACTGGAGGTGATGGCTCAAACCCTATAACTCCTTCAGCGGGAGTTTCGGGAGTTGGTTTTGATGCTACATATGAAGCCTTAGTGAATTCGCTAACTTCTGGAGGAGCAAAAGGAGTTGTGGCAAATATTCCTTATGTGAATACTTTGCCGTTTTTTACATATATAGCGGCAAACCCTGTGCCATTAAACGCTTCGCAAGTTGGGGCGTTAAATCCATTATTTGGAGCTATGAATAGTATGTTGGCGTCAGTAGGGCAGTCGGCTCGTTTTCAGGCATTAACTGTAAGTTCATCTAATCCATTGTTAATTGCAGATGAAATGTTAGCTTATGATGCTACGGCCTTATTTACTGCGGCTTTTCAAGCAGCTCCATTTAAGTACCCTGCAGCAACTGCCGGGTTTTTAGGAAATTTGTATGGTAAAGCCCGTCATGCTAGTAATGCGGCAGCAACTAGAGATTATATATTGTTAACCGCAGGTGGTTTAATTGGGACTACAAAAGCAGGTTATCCAGTAGACAATAGTACAATAGGAGTGACCTATCCGATGGAAGATAAATCGACCTTAACTGCAAGTGAAGTAGCTTTGGTAAAAACTGCTACGGATGCTTATAATGCAAAAATTAAAGCAGTTGCAACGGCAAAAGGCTTAGCTTTTGTTGATTCTAATGCTTTGTTGAGTCAGGTTTCAAATGGTGGATTTACAGCAAACGGATTTGCAGTAACGGGTGCTTTTATTACTGGTGGTGGGTTTTCAACAGATGGTGTTCATCCTTCTCCAAGAGGATACGCAGTGCTTGCGAACAAATTCATTAGTGCTATTAATGCCACGTATGGCTCTAATTTAAAAGAAGTAGATCTAGGGAATTATAGAATTTTATTTCCAAGCTCGCTTTAATTTAGTGGGGTTTTAATAATAGATAAAAGTCATTCGTCGAGAGATGAATGGCTTTTTATTTTTAACCAAATATTGCTGTTTTTATTTGTTGAAAATTGATTTTTAAACAATGCATTATTTTTTTCTTGTTTTTATAGAAAAAGGTGTTGATTTTTTATTTTAAAAAATTATCTTTGCACCCTGATAAAAAGGTCTAATCGATAAGTTTTGGTTAGTTCTATTTCATAAACCTAAATAGCTATTTAATAAATACATAAGTAATGTCAAAAGTAATAGGAAAAGTTGCCCAAATCATTGGCCCAGTAGTTGACGTAGTTTTCAACGGCGTAGATGTTGAACTTCCAAAAATTTATGATTCATTAGAAATCACAAAAAAAGATGGTACTTTATTAGTACTTGAAGTACAATCTCACATTGGTGAAAACACAGTTCGTACCATTTCGATGGACTCAACAGATGGTTTGAGTAGAGGTTATGAAGTAGTTGGAACAGGGAATCCTATCCAAATGCCAATTGGTGCTGATGTTTATGGTCGTTTATTCAATGTAATTGGAGATGCGATTGATGGTCTAGGAAACTTACCAAAAACAGGAGAAAACGGAATGTCAATTCACCGTCAAGCTCCTAAATTCGAAGATCTATCAACTTCATCTGAAGTTTTATTCACAGGTATTAAAGTAATTGATTTAATTGAGCCTTACTCAAAAGGGGGTAAAATTGGATTGTTCGGTGGTGCAGGTGTTGGTAAAACAGTATTGATTCAAGAGTTGATTAACAATATTGCAAAAGGTCACGGTGGACTTTCTGTATTCGCAGGAGTAGGAGAAAGAACACGTGAAGGGAATGACTTACTTCGTGAGATGTTAGAGTCAGGAATTATAAAATACGGTGATGAATTCATGCACTCTATGGAAAATGGAGGATGGGATTTATCTAAAGTTGATATGCTAGGAATGAGAGAGTCTAAAGCTACTTTCGTTTTCGGTCAAATGAATGAGCCACCAGGAGCTCGTGCTCGTGTAGCGCTTTCTGGATTATCTATTGCTGAGTATTTCCGTGATGGAGCTGGAACAGATCAAGGGAAAGACGTTTTGTTTTTCGTTGATAATATCTTCCGTTTTACACAAGCAGGTTCTGAGGTATCGGCACTTTTAGGTCGTATGCCATCTGCAGTAGGATACCAACCAACATTAGCTACAGAAATGGGAGCGATGCAAGAACGTATCACATCTACAAATAAAGGATCTATTACTTCTGTACAAGCGGTTTACGTTCCTGCAGATGATTTAACAGATCCAGCACCAGCAACAACGTTTGCTCACTTGGATGCAACAACAGTATTGTCTCGTAAAATTGCTGAGTTAGGTATTTATCCAGCGGTTGACCCGTTAGATTCTACTTCTCGTATCTTAACACCACAAATTCTTGGTGATGAGCATTATGACTGTGCACAAAGAGTAAAAGAGATTCTTCAAAAATACAAACAATTGCAAGATATTATCGCAATTTTAGGTATGGAAGAATTATCAGAAGAAGATAAATTAGCTGTTTCTAGAGCACGTCGTGTTCAACGTTTCTTGTCTCAACCTTTCCACGTAGCTGAGCAGTTTACAGGATTAAAAGGGGTTTTAGTAGATATCAAAGATACTATAAAAGGGTTTAATATGATTATTGACGGTGAATTAGATCACTTGCCAGAATCAGCATTTAACCTTAAAGGTACTATTGAAGAGGCTATCGAAGCAGGAGAAAAAATGTTAGCAGAAGCTTAAAAAATAGTTTAAGGTTTAAAGTTTAAGGTTCACAAGCAACTTTAAACTTTGAACTTTTAAACCTTTAACTACAAAAATATGTTATTAGAAATAGTATCGCCGGAAGCATCATTATTCAAAGGAGAAATAACTTCAATATCTGTACCTGGTGTTGATGGAAGTTTTCAAATTTTAAATAATCACGCACCAATAGTTTCATTACTTCAAAAAGGAATAGTAAGTATTACTGCTGCTAGTTTTGAGTTTGATAAAGAAACATCAGGATTGTTTACTAAAGTAAATGCGGATAATTATACATTAGCTATCTCTGCAGGAACTTTAGAAATGAAAGACAATAAAGTAATTGTTTTAGTCGACTAAAATAATTTGAATATATAAGGAAAGCCTAACTTAACTGTTAGGCTTTTTTATTTTAAGGTCGAATCATAAGCCTGTTTCAGTTTTTTTACTATGATCTCTATTTCTTCTTCATTCAAATGGCCAAAGCCTAGACGAATAGCGCAAGTGTCTTTGTCTTGATAAAGTATGGTTTTAGGCAAAAACAAATCATAGCGTAGCGCTTGTTCTGAAAGTTGAACCAATGGAAGTACTGTATTAAACTGTAACCATATTGCCAAACCGCCCGTTGGTTTCTTAAAACGGATAGCATCTTTAAAGTTTTCTTCAAGGCATTGGTATAAAAAATCGCGTCTTTGCTTATAGACTAGGATGTTTTTTTTGAGCAATCGATGAATCTCACCTTCATAAATCAGTTCTGATAGCATTTGTTCCTGTGTTAAATCGCCTTGACGGTCTAACATTTGCAAGTAGTTTTTGGCTTCTGAAATTAAATTTTCTGGGGCTACGACAAATCCTGTTTGAAAACTGGGAAATAGAGACTGCCCAAGCTTTCCCAAATAAATTACCATTCCATTTGCATCAGAGCTGGCCATAGGTAGCATAGCCAAGCCTTCAAACTGAAAATCATAGTCATAATCATCTTCTATAATGGCAAACTGGTATTCCTTTGCAAGTTGTAACAGTTTTAAGCGACGTTCTGCTGTTAATGAAACGGTTGTAGGATAATCACGATTGGCACAAATATAAACACAGCGAATTGCCCCTTTTACAAAATGTGTTTTAATATAATCGACATCTAAGCCTTGTTCGTCAATGGGTATTGTTTTGATAATGGCGCCTGATTGTTGGAAAATCATGTTGGCAGCATAACTGCTCAGATCCCCAACCAAAACTACATCTTTTGGGCGAATTAAAAGTTGCGATATGATGTACAAACTCATTTCTGTACTTCTGGTGCTGATGACATTTTTTGGTTTTATGTGAAGTCCCCTTGTAGCATTTAGGTAATTACACAGTTGGTTTTCAAATACAGAATACCTTGTTTTTTTATTTTGATTCCATTTCGAAATCAATGATTTGCGTTTCATGGAAGTGCCATACCATTTTGAAAATTCATGAATGGGATGTAGCCTTAAATCGGGTTGCCCATCATTTAGTTCATACTTTGCTTCTGAAAATTCTTGCGTTGATGATAAATGAAAAGAGGGCTGAAAGGGAAATCCAGTTGTTTCTGCAAAGTTATAAATGTCTCCTAATTGGTTCGAACCCGCTTTTATTGTGGCTGTTCTCTGTTCTGGAACTGATATAAAAGTCCCTTTGTTAGCAATTATTTCAACCCAACCTTGAGAAGCTAATTCATCATATACCGCAACGGCTGTATTGCGGTGCACATGTATTAATTGGCTAAAGATTCTAGTTCCGGGTAATAAAGAGCCTCCTGCTAAATAACTACGCTGAATAGCATTGATGATTTGTTGGGAGATTTGTATATACACAGGGCTGGCACTTGATTTATCAAAGTGGATCAGCCTTTTTAACAACGCATTAACCGGACTATCTATCATTTCAAAACTGGACTATTTTAGTAGTCCGGAAAGGTACTACTTTTGCAACGTTTTAAAATAATTCAATACTTTAATAAATGAAAAAGAAATACTTTTCAGCCTTTTTTTTTATCTGTTCTTTCATAGTAAATGCACAGGAAAACGCACAAAAGACAGATACCTTACAAGAAGTTGTTATTACATCCAGTAGGATTGATTTGCCTTTCAAGGAAAATTCCAGAACCATTCAGTTGATTACTGCCGAGGATATAAAAAAATCCGGAGTGACAAATGTTGCCGATGCTTTGCAGCAAATTGCAGGTATTGATGTAAGACGTCGCGGTACTAGTGGTATGCAAGCAGACTTATATATACGGGGCGGAAGTTTTGATCAAACGCTGCTACTTATAGATGGATTCAAGGTAGATGATGCTCAAACTGGACATCACTCGATGAATTTAGCTTTGCCGATTGAAGTTATTAAGAGAATTGAAATTATAAAAGGGCCAGCAAGTCGTGTATTTGGTCAAAATGCTTTTACCGGCGCTGTCAATATCGTTACAAAGGATTCGCTTGATAATGATGCTTCATTAAGGCTTCAGGCGGGTTCTTATGGTCAATTTAGTGCTGCTGTTACCGCAGGAGTTAGTTTGAATGAAAGCAATCATATTTTGCACTTTTCAAAAAACATATCGAATGGCTATCGCTATAATACAGATTTTGACAATCAGAATTTTGTGTTGAAGAGTGTTTTTAATAAAAACAAATTGCCAATAACGATGTTGGTTGCTCTTTCGGAAAAAAACTTTGGGGCAAATGGTTTTTATTCTTCGCCAGCAGCTACTGAGCAATATGAGGAAACTAATGCTAGTTTAGTTGGTTTTTCAACGATTATTAAAAAGGGTAATTTTACCTGGAAACCAAAGGTATATTGGAGACGTAATCAAGACGAATATATTTTTATCAGGAAGAATCCGTCTGTTTACAGGAATTTGCATATTTCAAACAAAATTGCTGCAGAATTAAATGGATCGTATACGTCAAATATCGGTGTTACCGGCTTTGGTATAGAAACGGCTAAAGTGTTTCTTTCGAGTAATAATCTTGGGGATAATAACCGTTTTCTAAGTACTTTGTTTTTAGAGCAGCGTATTGAATTGTTCAATAAAAAATTAGATATTACTCCGGGAGTAGCTGTGACTTATTTTTCTGACTTCAAATTTTTTGCTTTTCCAGGTATAGATGTTGGATATCAATTGCTTGATAACCTGAAGGTATATGGTAACTTGGGTTATACTTACAGAATTCCAACTTTTACTGATTTGAATTATAAATCTCCAACTACGATAGGTAATCCTGATTTAGAACCTGAGAAAGCATTTTCGCAAGAAATTGGTTTGAAATGGAATACCTCTAATTTTAATGTGTCTGCGGCAGTGTTTAATCGCAATTCTAATCATTTAATTGATTACGTAAAAATGGAGCTTACGGATCCCTGGCAAGCCCAAAACATTCAGGATGTTACCACCAAAGGTTTTGAAACGCAACTGCTTTATACCTTTAATCTTAATTCATTTGCTCAAAAGTTACAATTTGGTTATTCTTTTATTCAGAATGATATAGAAGAAAGCACCTTTACTTTCTCACAGTATTCTTTGAATTCACTAAAGAATCAGTTTGTGGGGAGTTACAATATGCAATTCCTGAAAAATTTCAGCAATACGATTTCGTATCGTTATGCGGAACGAATTGCTGGAGATTCATATTCAGTTGTAGATTTGGGTGCTTCCTATGCTTTAAATGCTTTTGAGCTCTCTTTGTTTGCCAACAATATTTTCAACACGGAGTATACAGAAACGAATTTAGTTCCTATGCCAAAAGGTAATTTATTGTTTGGAGTACAATATAATTTTAGATAGACAATAACAATCTAAACTTAAAGTTCCAGATTATCGGCAGACTTTTTATATTTTCGGTATATGAAATGTTTTTCAAAATCAATACAGCCGGAACTAAATCAACAGGAACAAAACGATGCTTTGCAAAAAGGCGCTTTGCCCAATGATTTAATCGATTTCGCATCGAATGATTACTTAGGTTTTTCTCAGTCAGAGATTATTTTTAAGGACAGGCAGGAGTATTTAAGTAAAAATAAATGCATTGAAGAAGCAGCGACCGGTTCCCGGTTTTTATCCTGGAACCGCAAACTGTATCAGGAAACAGAAGGTTTTATTGCTAATTTCCATCAAACCGAAACAGCGTTAATTTTCAATTCGGGTTGCGATGCTACTATTGGTTTTTTTAGTGCAGTTCCTCAAAAAGGAGATTTGATTTTATACGATGAATTGTGTAATGCGTCTATTCTTGACGGAATTCAACTGTCGAGTGCCAAAGCCTGTAAATTCAATCACAATGATTTTGAAGATTTAGAAAGGTTAATCCAAAACCCAAGACCTAAAACCCAAGACCCAACAAGGATTTATATCGTAACCGAATCTGTTTTTTCTATGGATGGCGATTGTCCCAATCTGGAAGAATTAGTGCGGATTTCAGATAAGCACCATTGTTATTTAGTAGTTGATGAAGCACATGCTTTGGGTGTTTTTGGTTCAAAAGGCGAAGGATTCGTTCAAATGACAGGTTTGCAAGACCCTATTTTTGCTCGTATTTTGACTTTCGAAAATGCTTTAGGATGTGAGGGAGCAGCGATTGTAGGTTCGGTTGAATTGAGGGATTGTTTAGTAAATTTGGATCAAAGTTTTAAGTACACCACAGGGCTTTCGCTCTGTTCCGTTACCGCGATTTTGACTGGATATCAACATTTAGAACAAGAACAACAAACCATAGCGCAACTTCGCAAAAACATCATTCATTTCAATCAGGAAAAGAACATGTTAGGACTGAAACAATTGTTTGTACACAGTAAATCAGCAGTACAATCGGCCATCATTCCGGGTAAAGAAAATGTTACATCTATAGCCCAAAAACTACAAGAAAAAGGATTTGATGTGAAAGCGACACTTTCGCCAACGGTTCCCGAAGGGCAGGAACGACTTCGTTTTTGTTTGCACAGTTATAATTCTCCAGAAGAAATTAGCGAACTGTTGCGATTGTTGAGCAAGTTTCTCTTTCAATAGACTTTTTTTCGTATTCCTTTTCGAAAAAAAATATCGTGCAAACCCTAGTTTTTGTTAGCTTACAAAAAATAAATTTAAATTTTTTGTAACGTTTTACTTGTTTAATTACTTACGAGTAGTAATCAAATTAAACAAAACCATTATGAGAACAGTAACAACAAAAAAATTTAGCGAAAGAAATGATTTCGGACCTGTTATGATTTTTATCAGTTCAATTGGACTTGGCCATGCTGTAGTAAACCAATACGTTTATGACAAGCCAAAATTTGAAATGTTATTGATGATGTCTTGCTTCTTTTTGGCTGGCGTACTTTCGGTCTTAAGATCAAAATATAGTAAGTAATTCTTAACGAGTTTCAATCATCAAATCAAAAATCAATCATCAATCAAATTATTATGAAAAAATTATTTAAATCAATTGCAGTAGTAGCAGTATTGTTAATTTCCAGCGGAGTATTTGCACAAGCAAAAAAAGCAGCCTCAGCACCGTTAAATGAAAAATCGCTGTTATGGGAAATTTCAGGAAATGGATTATCGAAATCCTCTTATTTATATGGCACGATTCATATGATCTGTGGAAATGATTATTTTCTATCTGATAAAACCAAGAAAGCTTTTGATTCTACTGACAATTTAGTCTTAGAGGTGAATTTAGCCGATCCAAAAGAAATAAGCAGTGCTCAGCAATTTATATATGGAAAAGAACCATTGAGTAAAACATTGAGTCCGCAACAATTAAATGATTTTGATGTTTTGTTGCAAAAGAGAACAGGAATGACAGTCAAACAAGTTGATAAATTCAGTATAATGGCAGTAATGAGTTTGATTACTATGAAATCCTTTGGCTGCGCTGATATTAAAATGTATGAAATGGAATTTATTGAAATGGCTAAAAGTTCAAGTAAAAGTATTGCTGGTTTTGAAACACTTCAATCGCAAAATGATTTTTTAAGTAATGCTTATTCTGATGTGGAGGTGATAACACTGTTGCAAGAGTCAAATGATGATGATGCAAAAAAGTTAGTTCAAAATTATATTCAAGAAAACCTTCCAGAAATATATAAAGACATTACGGCTCCTAAAGTGATGAATGAAAAAACCAGAAAATGGTTATTAGATGTGAGAAATGAAAACTGGATTGTTAATATGCCGAATATGATGAAAGATAAAAGCACATTTTTTGCTGTAGGAGCGGGTCATTTATTGGGATAACAAGGAGTGATAAATCTATTGAGAAAAAAAGGGTATACCGATAAACCTATTCTGAATTAATACCATTTTGAAAGAGAAAGAACCAGAATTTTTAAACCGGATTGAAAAACACAAAGGAATTTTATATAAAGTTTCTAAGATGTATATGGACAATCACGATGATCAACAGGATTTATTTCAGGAGATTGTCTGCCAACTTTGGAAATCGTATGATTCGTTTAGAAACGAGAGTCAGTTTTCGACTTGGATGTATCGGGTGGCCATTAATACCGCTATCGTTTTTCTAAAGAAAGAAAAGAGAAAAGTCGATAAATATGAGATCGTATCTCAAAATATCAAAGAAGAAACTGACGATTCAGAAATTAAGGAAAGCCAAATTGAACATTTTTACAAAGCAGTTCAAAAATTAGAAAAAATAGATAAGGCTATCATCTTTTATCAACTGGAGGGTTTCTCACATAAGGAAATTGGAGATAATTTAGGGATTTCTGAAGGGAATGCCAGAGTGAAATTAAATAGAGCAAAAGAAAAATTAAAAGAAATAATTAAAAATCAAGGATATGGATTTTAACGATATACAGAACGCGTGGAACAATGAAAACACAGGAGAAATTAGGGTGCCAAATCATCTAGAAAAAATACAATCAGCCAGTATGCCCCTGACTCATATAAAAAAAGGTTTAAAAAGGGAGGCCTACCTTCAAATCTTGATCCTTGTGTGTGGGCTTGTACCAGTATTTATTAAATTTAATTTGAATTATCTAGTGCTTTTTTACCTAGTGTATTTCATATCAGTTATGGTCAGTACCTATTTTTTAATAAAAATTAAAGACTTTTATAAAATTGTAAATAATAAAAATATTAGCACAAAAGACAATTTGTATGAAACCTATTATGAAATAAAATTATTTATGGAAGTCTATAAAATTATCTCTACTGTTTCTATTCCTTTTGGTTTTATTTATATGATTCTAATTCCTTTGGGTTCAAAAACGGAAAAAATCATAAAAATAGTTGAAGGTATGCAAAGTCCAGAAATACTGTTTGTTGGACTGATAATTGGTTTTGTTTTGTGGTTAACGGGCTGTTGGTTTCTTATAAAGGCACATGCAGAACTTTTTTATGGAAAGTATGCCAAAGAAATCAAGAAAGTAATTGACGAATTAAAAGAAGAATAGCAAAATGCCTGTCTACTCGACAGGCATTTTTTTAGGATTTAGACACTGTCCCGTAAAGTGTGTAAGTTAAAAAAATAGGGGTTTGCCTTTTTAATTAAAGTTGAACCCTTTTTTC
>NZ_JASMRH010000033.1:0-43051 GCF_041431385.1 Flavobacterium sp. Arc2
CGAGAAAAAGATTTAATTTTGAAACACCAAATTATATGTTTAACCAAAAAGTTGCATTAGTAACTTGAATCCAGCTTATAAAATGTGACTGAGAATAATTTCTCTGTTCATTTACCCGGGTAAGCAGAACCTTTATTTAGCACGATGCTAAATTTTTCGCTTTTGAATTCGAAGCAAATCTATATGCTCTAAAGTACCCGCACAACACTATAGTGGTGGGTTTTCACGATAATAACTATGGATTTTCACGAAATCCATACAGTTTTTTTGAACCAATAAGACACTATTTATCAGTAGATTATAGTATTTTTGAAATACCCTTTGTGGAAAAGATTCCAGTACCTATATCTTGATACACAAGGAGTGTTTCGCAACTACCCCAAATTTAATTGATGTGTTTATGAAGCCATTTTTTATACTAATGTTATTTGTGCCACTGTGGATACAATCTCAGAATACCTCGTTCAAAGTTCCAGACTCAATTCAAAATAAAGATTTTGGTTATTTGGAAGACCGAATAGATCAGTTTAAAAATGACAGTACAAGAGCTGCCATATACTTATTTACTTATATCAAAAAAGCGAAAAGGGAACACAACTGGCAGGAACTTAAAAACGGTTATCAAAACTTAATGCACCTATCCCCTTCTTCGATGCGGATAATTTACGCTGACAGCATGGTATATGCAGCAAAAAAGACGAAAGATAATGCTGCAATAGGTAGTGCGTTCTTAACCAAAGGAATAGTTTTGTTTTCCAATAAGAAACACGAAGAGGCATTAGATGACTATCTTATTGCTAACGCATATATATCCAAGACAAATGATCAATACCTCATTTATAAAGTTAAATACAACATTGCACAGCTGAAGAACAACATGGGATTTTATGACGAAGCCATTTCTTTATTGAGAGAATGTATAAACTACTATAAAAAAAATCATGACAGACCTTATCTCAATTCACTCCATTCTCTGGGGCTGTCTTATAATAAAGTGGGCAACTACGGCTTGTGTAGCCAAACTAACGAGGAAGGAATCAAAGAAAGCGCAAAGCGCGCTTGTCCAGAAATGACCGCTTATTTTCAGCACTCGGAAGGTGTGAATCAATATTTTCTTAATAATTACCAAAAGGCTATTGATATTTTAAAAAGTACAATGTCTGAAATAGAAAGAAACAGCGATTTTGCCAATGAGGCTGTAGGGAATTTTTACATTGGGAAAAGCTATTGGGAACTTAAAAAACATGAAACTGCCATCCCTTATTTTAAAAAAGTGGACCAGATTCTAAACAGTAAACAATTTATAAGACGGGATTTGTTACAAACTTATGTATTATTAATCAACTACTACAAAACAAAAAAAGAGGATAAGCTACATTTGTATTATGTAGACCAATTACTTAAAGCAGACCAATTGCTGCGTGAAACTAACAGTTATCTAGTCGCCAAAGTAAATAAGGAGTATGATAATAAAAACATTATTATTGAAAACCAAAAATTAGAGCAACAAGTAAATGGACGAAATTCCAACAAATTGATCTTCATAACTCTGGGGACACTAATATTCTTAACTCTTCTTTTCGTTAGCTATCGCAACTTTAAAATGAAAAGTACATACAAAAAAAATTATGAAGCACTGATGAATAAAATCGTGCAGCCTATTAAAGAAATTACCGCAATACAACATGCTGGAATCGATGATATTAATACCGCAGCAGTTACTGAATTAATTAAGCAATTAGAAAAGTGGGAACAGGGTAAGAAATTCCTAGAAAAAGAAATCACCTTGGTAAAACTAGCCGCTACTTTTAACTCCAATACTAAGTATCTTTCTCTTATTATTTACCATCACCGCCATAAGAAGTTTGTTACCTACGTTAATGACCTAAAAATAGATTACCTTATAACCGCAATTAAAGAAAGCAAAATTCTGCAACAGTACAAAAATGAAGCACTGGCTGAAGAAGTTGGCTTTAGTTCTACCCAACGATTTGCGAATGCTTTTAAAGCAAGAGCCAATATGCCCGTAGCTTTTTATATAGCACAACTTAATAAAGAAAAAAAGAAAGTAGTAACGTAAACAAGAGAACAACTCAAATTTTACACTCTAAGTATTCTAACGACAGCATAAATTACTATTTTTACCTCTTAAATTTATAAAAAAGACATCATGAAAGATTTAATCGAAAAAATCAACGCAGAATTTGAAACATTTAAAACCGAATCTGAATCACTAACTAAAAAAGGTGTTAAAGCAGCTGGAGCAAGAGCTCGTAAAGCAACACTAGAGCTAGAGAAACTATTAAAAGAGTTTAGAAAAGTCACTGTACAAGAATCAAAAAAATAATATTTCCCTAAAAAAACCTCGTTTAAATCTTTTTAATCGAGGTTTTTAGGTTTATCATGCCAATTAAATTTTTAAAGTCCTAGTTCAAAAACTACCAGCAGCACTTTTTTATATTTTTGTGGTACATAATACTATATAGAAAGCTTATCCTTTCATCAATTGTTTTAAACGTCCTTGGTAAGACTGCCAATAATTTCTTTTCGTAGCATCGTTAAGGAAAGAAGCAGCTACCATTTTTTCTACCAGTTCTGACTGTGATAACATTAACGCCATGATATCATTAAAGTTTTTTTCACTGATCCCTATCTGCTCAGCAAGGACAAAGAATTGTTGCCTTATCTTTCCTTGAGCTAAATTTTTAGGCAATAGTCCATCATCCAACGCAAATTCTTTATCTTCAATGTGAATACGGCTATTCAACAGGTCATAAGCTGGACTTAGCCTATAATCTCCCATAGCGGTTTCCAGTAAAGAAAAGTTTTTAAAATGAGCATCTCCATTTGAAAACAGGTAATTGAATACCAATATTTTTAATAGCTTTGGTGCTTCCAGTTTATATGCAGGTAAATATTGCTTCATTAATTGAAATAACTCTAAATAGCTTCCTAAATACTTATAATGGGCTCCGTAGGTTTGTGGTGTCCTACCTGCCAAAGAGGCAAAATCATCTTGAGCCAGTTTAGTACCGTCCTCTTTAACATCAAACCGTTTGGTTATGTAAGCAGGAGAACCATTCTTAAAAAATATTAATGCATTTTCGGCTGTTTCTATTCCATAGACCTGACGGGCAATTTGCATAGTTAAATGCTCATTAGCGGGCATTTGGTCTAGTTTTTTACCCGCACCGGGAATGGGTTTCAGAATATAAGTACCCGGTTCTCCTTCATTAATAAGCCTTATCTTGTTCTTTTCAAGCACTACAGAAAATTTTTCCTGCACTCCTGAAATTGACATACGCTTGCGGTTTTCTTCAAAAAGCGCAGCTGCTTCAGGATTTGATGCCGGAGAATCGTAAGGCAATACGTGATTTACCTTTTTACCATGAAACACTCTGTTCAAACAGGTTCTACTATATGTATCAAAACCTTCAGCTAATGTACCCGGACAATATTTTATTTCAGGTAGACTCATAACTCTTCTATTTTAATAACACGAACAGCACCGATGCTGTCGTTTTTTGCAGTAATCATCAGTAGTCCAAAATAATCGTCTCGGTCAATTCGATTGTATTTACACACAACTTGTTTGTTAGGCCCCTCTGGTAACATATTATAAAAAAATGGAAATAAGAATTCTGAATTAAACTCTTGTTCCTTTTTAGGCAAAGTAAGACTGATTCCTCGCTTACTAGGGTCTGCTATCCAAGAATCATTATAGCGGAATGTAAATGATCGATTACCGTGTTGTGTCAATACACCCGCTTCTTCGTCCTTAAATAGTATTTTTGCTTTTCTCATTCGTTACGGAATAGATTTTTAACTTGAAGACGAACCTCCATACCTAGGACATCTGCTAACTTTGATAAAGTAAGTAGTGTAGGATTTCCTTTCCCACTTTCAAACTGTTTTAGCGTTCTTAAGCCAACACCAGATAGTTCTGCCAGGGTTTCCTGAGTGACCTGGAGTTCCTCCCTCCGTTCTTTTATAGACTTTATAATTTTCTCGAAGTGCATTATACGGCTCTTTTTTATACAAATATATAACAAATAACACTAATTGCACAAAAAAGAGCATTATAAAGCACTAATTTGTGTTTTTTATAATTTTTAGCATTAAAATTCATCGTATAGTGCATTTAAAAGCACTATTTAACTAACTGCATTTTAAAATTGTTTTTGTTTTGTACCTTATTCCTACCTTATTGTATCAATCCTAAAAACTGCTAAGCTCTTCCTTTCACCCCTATCTAACATATAACAGTGTTTTAAATCCTGATTTTTCATGTCCTTTTGTATTTCATGCCATCTAAATACCTTGCAAACAGTAGAAAGTTTCATATCACAGCATACTAACTGAAAAATTATTTCATTGCGACTCAACTTTTTAATGAATCATCAGTATAACCATAAAGCAAATAGTTATGATAACAATTACAACACAAATTTTTATTTTTATTCCAGCGATGATTATCCTATTTTGGATCATGCTTGATAAAAAAATCAAAGTAAACTTTGGAGAAATTAGAAAAACACTTCAGATATTACCCATCTCTAAGATAGCTCAAGCCATAATCAGTTGGTCAAAAAAGAAAAGTGATCCTTAAAATACAATATTCCCTGAAGCAGCAGCATATAAATCCATCAACATAAAAGAAGTAATTAATCCTGTAAATAAATTGAGAACTTAATTTACACATGTGAAGCTGGGAAGCTACTTATAACTAAAGTATTTTCATCGTTTTTTTTGAACAACTATATTTTTTACATATTGCATATTGCGATCTGCGATATACATAGGTAATTATTTGTATATTAAATTAATAATATCTAATATTGCATATCGCAATATGCGTTTTACCGATCAATATGACACAATTAAAATATACTTTAAAGCCACAAGATATCGTTATACTTCTCAAAATAATAGCTTTGGGAGATACCTCCTGGTATCATCATACTATAGCGCAAGATTTAAATATGAGCCAATCTGAAGTAAGCCAATCACTTAATCGTTCAAAATATGCAGGACTAATAGACAGTACAAAGAAAAAAGTCAACAAACTAGCCTTTACAGAGCTGTTGCTTAATGGTATTTCTTACGTATTTCCACAGCAACCTGGTCCAATAGTAAGAGGGCTTCTAACTGCGCATTCGGCCCAACCATTAAATAAAATAATAAATTCCAACGAAAATTATGTCTGGCCCTATGCCAAAGGACTTGATAGAGGACAGGCAATAGAGCCACTATACAGCACTGCCGTCCAAGCCTCTTTAAAAGATCAGAACCTTTATGAGCTATTGACTTTGGTCGATGCAATACGAGTGGGTAGAACACGTGAAAAAGAGTTGGCAAAAACAGAACTTAAAAAAAGACTCCTTCATGTATAATAAAATAATAAATCTAGACTTAGTGGCACAAGTAGCAGAAGGACTACAGGAACTACGTGAGAGAATGGTTTTTATTGGGGGTGCTGTAATAAGCTTATATACCGATGATCCAGCCGCCGAAGAAATACGACCAACCAAGGATATCGATATGACAATTAACTTGGGTGACAACTATGCCGAATTTGCGAAAATGCAAGAAAGGTTGGCTGAACTGCATTTTTACCCAGATCCTCAAGGACAGTCCATTTGTAGTTATAAATACAAAGATATTGCTATCGATATTATGCCTGCAGAAGATACAGCAATTGGCATCTCTAACACTTGGTACAAACCAGGGTTTGATCATTTACAGCAAATAACACTGGATAACAACCTAGAAATAAACATACTACCCGCCCCCTACTTCCTTGCTACTAAAATTGAAGCATTTAAAGACCGGGGAAATAATGATTTTTATGGAAGTCATGATTATGAAGATATAATATACGTTTTAGACAATAGGACAACTATAGTCGAAGAAATTTTGGCATCAAACGCTGAAGTAAAAAATTATCTAAAACAGGAATTATCTTTAATTGCAGGACATCCGCAAGCAAATGAAATTTTAGCAATGCACATACATCCGTTAGTTGTAGAAGAACGATTTCCTATATTACTGGAAAAGATAAAATTGATTATACAATAGAATAATTAGTCGTTTACCGACCTCTACTGAGACTGGAATTAATATACGAGACCAACTATCAACGACTGAAAAAAAGACAACCTGATCATGCAAGAGCAAATGATATGTGGAAATAGCCTAAAGATTGAAGAGTTCTTATAAATTATCACTCCATTCTGCCGGGTAAGTTTATAGAATAACCCAAATATGATAGTACAACTGGTTATTGAGGTTAAAAAGGATTGCTATAATCGTAGTTTTAGGGTGGCTGTTTATAAATGACATGTACCACACGAAAGGATTCGTGCGGTAGCGGGGGATAATTATATCGTGGCTTGCAGGAATATTAGAACATTTTTTTATTGATTTGCGATCACATAATAGCACTCCAATTATCAGGATCGTAAACGCCCGATTCTTTTTCTGCCTTTATTGTTTGATGGACTAAAATCCATATGCTTTCATTATTATCATCGTTTGTAAGTATACTATTAATTAAGGCTTTTCTAGTGAAAGTTAAAAACTCCTCTACTTTTGTAGTATCACTCAAAACTCTTTGTATTTCAGTAATAAATAGGTTTTCGGCAAGTTTATCATCAAGAATAGAATCTTCAAATTCTTCGATAAAACCGTCGAAGTTGTCATTTATTTCGTAGCTATAATTAGTGTCTGTTTGTGTGTTTTTTTCTTTAAAAATAGTTTTAAGTTCTCTAAAAATATCTGGTTGATCAAGAACGGGTTGTTTTTCAACCCAATCCCATATGATATCAGGTTCTTCCTCATTTTCTAAAAAGCACAATAGTTGTTCTCTATATTTAGCGATTTTATTCATGATTTTTCTCGTTTAAAACTTTTTTAAAAGTTAAATTTAAACATTTATTCTGAATTTAAGCAGGAAGGATTATATAAATGTAATTACTTCTTCTGCATTTCCGTTAAAATGAATGTAAGGATTTATTTGTGCCATATTTTTATTTTGAAATGCTATTTATACTTAGGAATACCACGTGAAGAAATAGATTTGCCAGTAATGGTCTAATTACTCCTCCTTCTAGCGTGCCTGATAGTGTGGTGCACCAGCTTGATATCTTGGTGGTAGCCAAAACTCTCCCGATATCGGAACAGTGATAGTTAATTTTATGGCTAAGGCAACTTATGTTTTATTGTGATGGAAAACACATTAAAACCACCCGAAAAACTACTCCAAAAAAAAGAGGCGTAATGGCCTCTTGAAATTCTTTTTACACATTTATCGAAAAACCCATAGTTCCTGCTAGTGACCGGCTCCGTTCAACCGGAGTTTCATTACTTCATCCGTTCGCTACGCTCGGGTGTTCGTGCTACGCACGCAACGAAACTATAGCTGTTGGTTGCTGGTGTTTATTAAGTGTTTCGTAAAATTAACAAAGTTTTGTTAGGCTATATTTATAAAATGTATTAATATTGCACTTAACTAATAGGTTAAGTTTGGATTGTTTTATACAAATATATAAATGCGATATCGAAAAATACAGGGTTTATTTGAACTCGAGTAATGCGGAGGTGTTTAAAAAATTTAATGAAATTAGTAGAAGCCAAAAAACTGTAAATAAGTTTGTCCTTGTAATTGAAGCTGTTAAATTACGAATAGACAATAAAACTCAATTTAATTGGGAAGGGAAGTGTGATTATGGAGATATTTATGCTATTAAAGTTGATAATCATAGATTTTACACAATCATATATAATCACGATGGATGCCGTAATTTATATATATGTAGATACGGAAGAAAACAATCAAACTCAAATGATAAGACACTAACAGGTACAATCGATTCAATCTCAAAAATTGAAATCCAAATTTTTTTTAGCAATGAATAAATTACAGATTAATTTAAAAAATCAATTATCAAGTTATGTCGATAATAATAGAGAAAAACTTGATGTCGCATTATTAAGTCTAAGAATTATAAAGCAAATAGATACTTTTTTAGATAGTAAAAAGCTTAATCAGAAAGATTTGGCTACTAATTTAGAGGTTTCTGAAGCTTTTATTAGTCAATTAATGTCAGGTTCCAAAAAAATAAACGTTCAATTTATTAATAAGTTCGAAAAAAAATTCGACGTTGAATTTGACTTTAAATTAAGAGATAAAAAATCAATGGCTACTTTTTTTGAAATAACAAATAGTTCAATTGAATTAAAATCCAATAAAGCAGAATTTACTACAATTAAAGCGTTCTCATTTAAAAACAACTCTAATTCGAATTATTTGCTTGAAGAAGAATATGTATAAATGGTAATAAATAAATGATATGAATAAAATAGAAGAAATAATTTTCAATTTAAAGATCTTAGAAATAAAAGTTATTAGATACTCTCAATTTGAACTTTTAGAGAGTTTTGATAAAAGTAAATTCCCTTTGGTAGAGTTTCAAACAAGTTTTGATTTTAAAGTAATTGAAGAAGAAGATAAGATAAATTCTATTATTACAATTAAAATAAAAGTAATAGAAACGAATGAATATTTTGCTGAATTAATTGTGCAAACTTCATTTTTTGTATCTCCAATTAAATCAATTGTTACAAAAGCACAAAATGGTAATTATGATGTGAAAGGTGTTGTTTTATATAACATTGCTACTGTTTCTTTATCTACAATTAGAGGTATTTTGTTTGAAAGACTAAAAGGTTCGGACATACAAAAAGAAGTTTACCCTTTAGCTGATTTATCAAAAATATTTTTGCATTAAGAAAATACAACTTTTTATTTTTAAATTATAGTTTTTAGTTAAATTCTTGTATTTTCCCATTCTGCTGTACACTTGCCATCAACTAGCATATAACATCAAGAAGTAACACTTTTTTAAAGTTTTACCATATAGTTCAAGCAATATTTCTATGGCTGTAAATAAAAGCTTTTAAAATTATTAATACTATACCCACTTTTAGTGATATTTGGGTTGAATTATATAGCTTTCTCCAGATTTTTTATGTCCTTAAACAAAAAAAAGAAACCTCATCAGTATTTTTTTCAACCTCTCCCCTATCCTTTTTATGATAAATCTTCCCTCTCGAGTAAAAACCTAAAAACCAAGCCACAATAAACCCTATGATTTCATACTATTCCATTTATCAAAAATAGAACAGAACTATTAGAGTGTTCGTGTTCCTAAACCATTTGCTCTCATTTGGATAAGTACTAATCCCGAATAGACAAGTATAAAAAAAGAGGCACAATAGCCTCTTGAAATTCTTCTTCCACACTTATCGAAAAACCCATAAGGGATGTATGTAGAGCGGTTCCGTTCAACCGGAGTTTCAATGTTCGTGCTACGCACGCAAACAAAACTTCCCTGTTGGTGGTAGTTTTTATTCTTCTTTTTTCTGTTTTTTTATTTTCTGTTCTTTTAAAAATTCCGATCGAAATTGAGAAAACTTAACTGTATCAATTATAGAAAACCAAGTTGCAATCATACCATATAAGAAGCAAAATTGTAGTAATAAAAGTAGCCTATAATCTTGAAGCCAAGTTTCATTATGATTTGTTTCAATCCAATACGAAGTTCCCGAATATAAAAGTATAGACAAGATTAAACTTAAAAATAAAACGAATAATGTGAACTTGAATGACCAAAGTAGCTCTGTAAATGTATTTTTTTCTTCTAAAAATTCAATGAAATCATTGTCAGAAGATGACATTATTATAGCCATAGCTGTAAAAAACAAAGAGAAAATTATTGAAAGAACTGTCATTGCTACATTATAAAATGAAAGAGCAAAATTCATATTGATATATTCAGGTAATACTAAATATGTTGTGAAAACACTTAAAAGCGTAATCCCAAAATCCCAACTAAGAATTATTGCTTTAAATCTTCTCATTCTTGATGATTTGTTCGACTTTTAATTCTTTCAAAAGTACGACTAAGATAATTAATTATTTCTTGAAAACTTCCTCGTTCAATATTTTCTGGTAAAACCTGTGTTATTTCCTGTCTTTTTGATGTTGTTGTAATAGTCATTGGATTTCCTTCTTCGTCTTTTCCTTGGGCTGTTGCAACACCATAACCGTCCTCAGACATAGCCATTTTTGCAATAGTTTCTTCATCAATAATAATTCCTTCATTAGTTGAAGATTCTTGGACTTCTTTATATTTGGTGATTCTGTTTTCTTGCATTCTTTCATCAGTATCTCTCCATAAATCAGCATTATTCGGATTAGATGGTACTAACATTATTGAAACACGATTAATGTTGTGTAAATTTCTAACTTTCTCAATGAAAGAATATTTTTCACTAATTGTACTAATAAAAAATTCAAATGCTTTGCCTTGATGATTAATTTTAAATAGGTTTATGAACATTCTTTCAAACATTGTTTTTGAAATTAGATTTTTAATCTCTTCAAAAGCAATAATCATTTCAGCGGTGTTAATTATGAAAAATGCTTTTCCTACAATATTATTAACCGTACCACCTCGTTTAACTGTTCCTGTAATTTCGTCAAGTACTTCGCCACGTCCATATGGGTCATACTTAATCAAATACCCTTTTATGTAATTTTCATATGTAGTTACATCGACTATTTTATAAGAATAGTCATTAAATCCTGCTGATGCTTCACTTCGAATTCCATCTATTATAAAAACATCTTTACGTTGATTTTCGGTAACATTTAGATGCAACCTATTGAAATGCATTTTTGGCATAAGTATTTAATTTGTATGCTTTTATATTTTTATATTCTCATTTTTATGGTAAAATTGCCCCCAACTTGTATATAACATCCACAAGTAACGTTTTTTTTTTTAAGTTATAACCTGCTTTACACCATTTCTCTTCGTTTGTAAATAAAAGCTTAATAAGTTGCATTCACAATACCCATTTTTAGTGATATTACTAAAATTGCAGGACGTAAAAGTATTCTGTAAATTTTTTAATTCGTAATGGGTTTTCACGGAAACAAAACTCATAAAAAAAACACCTCATCAGCATTTTCTAACCCTTCCTCCTACTCTTCCAACTATCATTTTTATCATAATCCCTCCTAAACTCATATATTCTCCCTCTCAGGTAAATTCCTAAAAATGAAAACACTATTAGCCCAATAATTTCATATTTTGAATCCTTATATTATGATCAAAATACACTCTTAAATTTTAAATGTAATATGGAATTATAATTTGCAATATCGGTGTATTTCTAGTAAATAAAAAAAGATGCCTTAGCATCTTTTTTTATATTATATATCAACTTACTCAAATAACATTCTAATATCTACTTTTAAAGCTGTAGCAATTTTCATAAGAGTTTTAACTGTTGGATTACTTTCTCCTCTCTCTATTCTACCAACTTGATTCTCTGACAAACCAATTTCTATAGCTAACTTGCTTTGAGAAAAATCTGTTGTTTCTTCTCTAATCCTTCTTATGGTAGCACCAAGGGCAACCAGCACCTTATATTGTTCATCTTTTATCACTGCATAAAATTCCGTCATAAAAAAATATTAATCCCACACATATATGTGTGTTTGTTATATTTTTTTATTATATTTGCTAATGAATACATAGATTTGCGTTTCTTCAATTAAAATATTTGAAGCATTCGCTTTGAATTTCGTCTTAGAAAACTGGTAATTTTAAAAGGAACGAAATGATAAGTAAGATGCTCACGTCCCATGGCGTGGGCTCACTTATTGTTCCCGGGTATACCAGTACCTCTAAGGCAGTAAGCTGAGTTCCATGCCATTTTTTATGCCTAATATTTAGGCACTACTCAACTTCCATTCTTAGCACTGCCTCATCCTTTAACAGTCTCGCATTGATCCTTACTGTTTAACCGTATAAACTTTCGCTTGCCTATGATTTAAAAAAAGAATTCTATTAAATGTCTGTGCTGTATTCTTCATTATTTTGAATTAGTAAAAATCCAGTACTGGCTATTAAAGCAAAAAAATGGCCCTCTAACTCTTCTTGGCGGCTGACTAGAGGACCATTGCTAACAAAACTAACGTTTCTATTAACTAACCCAATATTATGAAAAATAATTCATTTTACAAGGGGAGATTGGCTTTTTGGTACCTGATTGTTTTCGGGTTCCTAATCTCCTACACCCCTGCTTTATCAAAAACGGCACTGCCGTCCATGCCCTCTTTACCACAACAAAACCAAATAAGCGGCAGCATCACTGATGGTAAAGGACCTTTAGCTGGTGTGACCATAACTATAAAAGGGCAACAAAAAGTAGCTATCTCTGACTTTGATGGGGAATTTACTATCACTGCATCGCCCAACGATATGCTTATTTTTAGTTTTATGGGTTACAAAACCCTAACTATTCCTGTGGCTGGACGTTCTGTCTTAACTATTCGTATGCAAGAAGATGCGACTTCACTACAGGAGGTCAAAATTAATGCGGGCTACTATTCCGTCAAAGAAAGCGAACGCACGGGAAGTATTGCAAAAATCACGGCAAAGGATATCGAAAAACAACCCGTGACTAATCCGTTAGCCGCCATGCAAGGACGTATGTCTGGCGTGAACATTACCCAAGCCACAGGTGTGCCGGGTGGGGGATTTGATATTCAAATTAGGGGAATTAATAGCATCCGTACCGAGGGAAATTCACCCCTATACATCGTGGATGGTGTACCTTACAGCTCGCAATCGCTGGGTTTCAGCTCCGCTTCTTCAGGTATACTTGCGGGTACTACTAGTCCATTAAACGGTATTAATCCAACTGACTTAGAAAGTATAGAAGTACTCAAAGATGCAGATGCAACCGCAATTTATGGATCTCGTGGGGCTAATGGTGTGGTCCTGATCACTACCAAAAAAGGCAAAGCAGGAAAAACAAAGTTTAACTTAAATGCTTACAGTAGCTTTGGAACACTAACCCGTACCCTAGACTTAATGCATACGGACCAATACTTGTCTATGCGCCGTGAAGCTTTCTCAAATGATGGGATCACAACTTATCCAAGTTATGCCTATGATGTCAATGGAAAATGGGATCAAACAAGGTATACCAATTGGCAAAAAGAACTAATTGGGAGGACTGCTACAACCAATAATCTACAGGCTAGCTTATCTGGAGGCAGTTCTGGAACCCAATACTTAATAAGCGGTACTATGCACAAGGAAACCACCGTTTTTCCAGGAGATGCCAAGTACGGTAAAGGGGCGGTACATACCAGCCTGACTCACAGTACTGAAGACGGTCGTTTCAAAATAAACTTTTCAGCAAATTATACTGCTGATAAAAACATACTTCCCCCATCTGACTTTACCTACAAGGCAGCGGTTCTGGCTCCTAATGCACCCGCTTTGTATGATGCAAACGGAAATCTCAACTGGGAAAAGAATTCCTGGACCAACCCTCTAGCTACCTTAAATGGAAGATATACTGCTACTACCGCTGCGCTGATTGCCAATACATTGCTGTCCTATCAAATTTTAGAGGGTTTAGAATTAAAAACGAGCCTGAGTTACACGGATAACCGAGTAGAGGAAAGTCGCATCAATCCTTCCACAATGTATAACCCTGCGTTTGGAATTGGTAGTGAACGTTCTACTTTATACCTCAACAATGCATCAAGCCATTCATGGACAATGGAACCACAACTAAATTGGCTTAAAAAAATAGGTAAAAGCGAGATCAATATCCTTGCAGGAGCTACTTTTCAGGATCAAAAATCCAGTCAGTTAGCACAAACAGGCTCGGGGTTTCCCAGTAACGGTTTGATTTATAATCTTGCAGCTGCATCGCGCTTAAACATTTCAAGCAACTCCTTTTCTGAATACAAGTACCAAGCTTTTTTTGGTCGAATTAATTTCAATTATAAAAGCAAATACATCCTAAATGCAACGGGCAGACGCGATGGTTCCAGCCGATTTGGACCTGGTAATCGCTTTGCTAATTTTGCCGCTGTTGGTGCCGCTTGGGTATTCTCAAAAGAATCCTTCCTTGATACTAGTCCCTTTCTTAGCTTTGGAAAACTTAGAGCTAGCTATGGAACCTCTGGAAACGATCAAATTGGCGATTACCAGTTCTTAGACACCTATGATGTTACAGGAAACAATTACAATGGTGTCATCGGACTCCAGCCTTCAAGACTATACAATTCTGATTTTGCTTGGGAAACGAATAAAAAATTAGAAATTGCTATAGAATTAGGTTTTGTCAACGATCGTGTTTTTTTAAGTACAGCGTATTATCGCAACCGATCTTCTAACCAATTAGTAGGAATCCCATTAGCGGGTACTACAGGGTTTTCTTCTTTACAAGCCAATCTAAATGCAACAGTTCAAAATTCGGGATTAGAACTGGAATTACGAGTCGAACCATTCCGATCTAAAAAATTTAATTGGACTTCGAATTTCAATCTGAGTCTTCCCAAAAACAAGTTGTTAGAATTTCCTAATCTAGAAAGTTCCCCCTATGCTAATAGATACCTCATTGGGCAATCTATAAGTATTCAAAAAGTATATCACTATACAGGAATCAATCCACAAACCGGACTGTATTCTTTCGAAGATTATAATAGTGATGCACAAATTAGTAGCCCCAACGACCAGCAATGGATTGAAGACACTGCTCCCAAATGGTTTGGAGGTTTTGCAAATCAATTAAGCTATAAAAATTGGTCCATGGATTTCTTATTCCAATTTGTAAAACAAAAAGCAAGAAATTATTTTTACAACACTTCTTGGGCTGGAGATATGGTCAATCAACCTACAGCTATAGGAAACCATTGGCCAGTAAATGCGGAGAACGCTCAAACGCAATTGTATACTACTGGCGAAAACGGAGAAGCGCTCGATGCTTGGTCTTCTTATAGCAATAGTAGTGCAACAATCAGTGATGCCTCTTACATCCGTTTAAAAAGTGTTAGTCTATCGTACACAATCCCTACCAAAGGATCGGCTATCAGTACGGCTAGAGTCTATTTACAGGCACAAAATCTACTGACTTTTACGAACTACAAAGGAGCAGATCCTGAAAATCAATCTTCTTTTTTCATAGCGCCCTTGCGTCAGATCTCATTGGGTGTACAACTGGGTTTATAACATAAAAATTAACAAGATGAAATATTACAGACAAATACAAGTTGCATTAATGGCTGCTTTAATAGTTATTACATGCCTTTGGCTTTTTAGTTGCGATAGTTTTACTGAAACGGATCTCCCGAAGACGCAACTAATCAAAACTGCCGTTTTTCAAGATGTAAAAACGGCTACAGCAGCTCTTTCCGACTGCTATGCTCAAATGCGAGATTACAGCATGATAACGGGAAATTCTGATGGACTTTCCAGTCTGTTAGGAAATTATGCAGATGAATTAACCTACTATGGAGTTAGTGACTCTCCCTTGCAAAACTTTTATAATCATACACTGCTACCTTCCAATAGTGGGGTTTCCGTTTTATGGAATTCTAGCTACAATCAAATTTACGCTGCAAACGCTATAGTAGAAGGTGTAGATAATTCAACAGCCATTACAGGAGATGATCGAAACCGCTTGAAGGGAGAAGCGCTGTTTATCCGTGCTTTTATACACTTTAATTTGGTGAACTTGTTTGGAGATATTCCCTATATCACCAATACCGATTATAAAACAAACACTATGATTTCAAAGCAGACCCAAGCAGACGTCTACAAGCAAATTATAGCAGACTTACTAGAAGCAAAAGAGCTATTACCCGAAACGTATACTTCCGCTCAACGAATCCGCCCCAATAAATACACCGTTTCGGCCTTACTTGCAAGGGTGTATTTATATACGGAAAACTGGCAGTTAGCTGAAAATGAATCGAGTGTTATTATCAATAAAACAGCCCTTTACCAATGGCAGGATAATTTGGATTTAGTTTTCTTGAAAGACAGCCCTTCCACAATTTGGCAATTGCATCCTGGTGTTGCAGGCTTAAATACAATAGAAGGTCGAACTTTTATTTTTACTAGTGCGCCCCCAAATATTGAAGCTATAAGTCCAGAATTACTCCATGCCTTTGAAACTGGAGATCAAAGAAAAAATCAGTGGTTGGGTAGTGTGAATGATGGAACGGACACGTATTATTTCCCTTTTAAATACAAGCTTGATACGAATTCAGGAACATCTCAGGAGTACTCCATCATTTTTAGATTAGACGAGCAATACTTAATTCGAGCTGAAGCTAGAATACATCTAGGAAAACTAGCTGAAGCAAAAAATGATATCAATAAGATAAGACAAAGAGCAACTTTGCCAAATACGGCTGCTGGTACTTCAGAGGAACTATCACAAGCTGTCTTACAAGAACGAAGAATAGAATTGTTTACTGAATTCGGGCACCGTTGGCTCGACTTAAAACGTACTGGAAAAACAGGTACTGTTTTGAGTGTAATTAAACCAGCATGGAAAGATAGAGATAATTTACTTCCACTTCCTGCGTCTGAACTGCTAGCAAATAGTCATTTATTACCTCAAAATCAAGGATACTAAATTATGAAAGACACTATCTTATTAATAAAAAAACATACAATCTTACTTCTTTTTTTATTGGGATCCGTAACTATATGGGGACAGATATCAGTAAAAAGAAACGTTTCTCCTGCTGATTACAGCCAATGGAGTACGCTGTCCGGAGAGAAATTGACCGCTGATGGCAAATGGGTAAGCTATAAGTTGGCCTATGATTCAGGCAAGGATACTGTTTTTGTACAGCAAACAATGGGCAGTAAAAAACACATTTTTCCTTCAGCAACAGATGAAAATTTCAGTCGAGATGGAAAATGGTGGGCCGCAATAGTACCCGAAAAAGGACTTGGTATATTGAGTTTAAAAACCGGGAAATGTCAATGGACGGAGGATGTGATTTCCTATGAATTTCTGGGAAATGGTGCATATGTGGCTTTTCTTAAAAAAACAGGACTGGAACAAGAACTCTGTATTTTGAATTTGGTAAACGGACAAAAATATAGTGTAAAAGATATTGCGGAATATAGTTTTAATGCCAGTGGTAAAATCGCGGCATTTATAACAAAGCAAGAAAACGCCGTAAAATTAATTTGGCTTGATGATCACTTCCGCACTTCGGAAATCATGCAACCTTCCGACAATCGGTTTAAAAACCTGATTTGGAATAAAGATGCAAATTCACTGGTTTTTTTACAGGAAATCCAGCAGGATGAGTACCAAGGAACCAATCACAAACTGTATTTTGTGAATCATATGGATACCACTCCCAAACTGCATATACTAGATCCTTTACTTGCTGAAGATATCCTTAAGGGGCTACGAATTGTAACGCCACCGGCCAGAAAGTCCATTGAAATGGCAACGGATGGCAAAAAGGTTTTCTTTTATACAACCACTCCAAAATTACAGACCAAGGAGAAGGAAATCGTACAGGTATGGGACGGTGCAACACCATGGACCTACCCTAGCCAAAAGGATTCAGAAAGCTGGCAATACAATTCCAAAATGATAGTGTGGTGGCCCGAGGAAAACAAGTTGTTTAAGATAGGAACCGATGAGTTTCCAAAAACGCAGCTATTAGCAGATGGAAATTATGCTTTAAACCATAATCCGCTGCAATATGAACCACAGTATGAATTTGCCAGCCCTGTTGATTACATACTAACAGATGTGCGTACTGGGGAAAGTAAAAAAATACTGGAAAAACAGATTCGAAAATATGATTTTATCAAGGGATCTGGTTCCGGAAATTTTATCAACTATTTTAAAGAAAAGCATTGGTGGGTTTACAATAGTAAGGAGGATGGCCATATCAACCTGACATTGCCTTTGGGAATCCCCATAGATGAGGTGGATTATGATTGTGGAGGCACTGCCCCGCCTTACGGAAGTCCGGGATGGTCAGTGGATGAAAAATACCTGATTGTTTATGATCAATATGATATTTGGTTATTGTCTGCCGATGGAAAATCACAAAAAAGAATAACACACGGTCGTGAAAAACACATTCGATACCGGATTGCTGAGGACAGCTATACGGATTCACAACTGTTTGGAAATGCAGAATTGCCAGGTAATAAATTTGATCTCTCTAAAGGAGTATTGATCGAAGCATTTGGCGATGACAAATCTTCAGGCTATTATTATTGGCATCCAGAAAGAAACATAAAAAAAATGGTGTATAAAGACCGAATGATAGATCACTTGATAAAGGCAGAACAATCCTCAAGCTATATATACAGAGAACAGTCTTTTAAACTATCCCCAAGATTGATGTTTAAGACTGAGAAAGAGAAACAGCCAAAAATTTTGATACAAACCAACCTACAGCAGAACCATTTTGATTGGGGGCATAACGAACTGATTTCTTATACCGATTCCAGAGGGACTCCACTGCAGGGAGTATTGTACTATCCGTCCAATTTTCAAAAAGGAAAAAAGTATCCCATGATTGTACATATTTACGAAAAGCAATCACACATACTACATCATTATTTCAATCCAGCAGAAAATGCAACGGATGCTTTTCCTCGGACGAATTACACTTTGGATGGTTATCTCGTCTTATATCCTGATATAGCGTATGAAGTAGGTGAACCTGGTAAATCAGCAACGGATTGTGTGATAGCAGCAGTAAAAGTAGTGACAGCAAAAGGAATCGTAGAAGAGCAACACATCGGATTGACGGGGGCTTCATTTGGTGGTTATGAAACAGGCTATATTGTGTCGCAAACCAATATTTTTGCGGCAGCGGTAGCAGGTTGCCCACTTACCGACTTTGTAAGCCAATACCTTAGTCTGGATGATAACTGGGGACTTCCAAGGATGTGGAGATACGAATCGCAGCAACAACGCATGGGAGTATCCCTTTTTGAAGATTATCAGGGATACATTGAGAACTCAACTGTAGCACAAGCTGTAAAAATTAACACCCCTTTATTAATATGGTCTGGCCTGGAGGATACAATGGTAAGTTGGACGCAAGGACTCGAACTGCATTTAGCCTTGCGTAGGCTGCAAAAGCCAAACCAATTTTTAGTATACCCAGGAGAAAACCACTCCTTTTTAAAACGGGAGACAAAAAATGACTTGACACAGCGTACCAAAGAATGGTTCGATCATTATCTTAAGGAGAAACCTTTTAGAGATAATTTGAGTAGTAATTAAAAACAACAATGCTGGATTTTAAAAAAATCCAGCATTGTATTACCAATAAATATTGGCTTAAGAACGGTTACTAAATTTTTTTAAATAGCACATCCGGACAATCAGTTCCAGCAGCATTCAGACGATAAAGCTGCTGACCACTAGAGGTACACATTTGCGGATTTTGAACTGTGGAACACTTTACATTTGTTGCCTCGCAGGAAACAGGGAGATGTCCATTCACCTCAATAGCACTGTTCAAATTAGAACTTGAAACATTGTTAGCGAAAGCTCCCGCAATCGCAAAAACAACTACTGCAATGGGAAATCCCATTTTTGAAAAATTTGTTTTCATGATACTAAAATTAAAAGTTAATGATCTACTCTTTTTTACAGGTTTTCGATCGAGATCCTGATACTGCGCAGTATATTTTAATTCCTTTTTAATAAAGATCAAGGTGTATGTAAAATCTTAAATTCCCTTGGTTCATAGGCATTAGTCCGTATCTTATATGTAACGATAGAATGATCGTATAGGGCTACAAAAACATCCTCAACTATCCTAAAATCAGTCATTTTTTGATCCAAAAGATTAGGAACATAAAAACTAAATAAATAGGTGTTTTTCATAAAATCATAGACATCAATTATAGATGATTTATCCCACATCTCTTTCGTTTCATAACGCCCCATTAGACCTGCATGTACAAAAAGGTAATTACCAAAAGTTGCTGTTCTTTTATTTACTATGATTGGTGGAGCACTTAGCTTACTTTGATTTTTTGATTGGATATGTGCTACCTTAATTTGCGCTCGACTAATTGTATCAATGGTATGACCTCGAAGTACTAAATTTAAGCTATCATCACATACGAGATACTCATTACGATAATAGTAAGTATACAGAACCTTTTTTAATTGCTCATTATAAATTAAATTACCATCGGTATCAAAAATACCCTCAATTTGCTTTTCCAATAGCCGCGATGCTAATCTTACTTTAATCGTATCCGTAATTGTTATAGTTCCTAAAATATTTTCATGATTTTTACTGCTTATAGCGCGCATAACGAAGGTCTTTGAATCTAATGGTTCTGCTTTAGTAAAATAGACTTTACCATACATCCATAAATTGGCTTTCCAATCGGTAAGATTACCTCTAAAGATGCAAGGAACGGTACCGTCCATCAAATAAAAATACGGTGGTTGGACACGTACTTGTACAGAACGAAAAGGAAGGTTAGATTTGGAAAGTCTTATAACATAACTTTTTTGCGTTTGTAACCCAATGTCGATTACTATGACATGAAGAGGTGCCTCATAATTGCATAGATAAACTTTGTTCTTCTCGATGCCGGCAATATAGAAGGACGGATGTTTTAAATCTAATTCATTAATTTTTGTAATTGGATGATGCGGAAAACGACGAATAAAGTTGTTGCGATGATGAGTAATGTCTTCCGACAATAAAAAAATTATTACGACAACAGCAATACTGCTCAATAAGGCGATAGAGACCATTCTAAAAGTTCTATTATACTGATTCTTAGAAGCAAAATTTTTCGGATTAAATAGTAACAGCATTATACCCGTAAATGCCAGTAGCACGAATAAAATATTAAACACCAAATGCTCAGTCCAATCTAAATTTTCAAGTATTCCTCCACAAGAGCAAGGAATAGAAGAACTATAATTCAAGATAATGATAATGTATGTAGTAAACATAATCATTAGACTAAAAGCTGCAAATAGTCCTACTAACCGATATCTTGGAATTAGCAGTGTCAAGGCTATCAAAATTTCTATAATTGGGACACCCCATGAAACCCAACTCGCAAAAGCACTTAGTAATGGCGACTGTCCCAGTTGCACTTGAAAGTTCTCAAAATCCAATATTTTACTCACTGCAGCATAAACAAAAAGCAGTATGCACAACAGACAAATTACCTCTAATATTCCCTTCTTTATTGCTGCACTTATTTTCATATCTGCTCTTTTATTGGATTAAACCGAATGAATTCTAAATGTTCACAACTTTGAAGTTTCTCTGGATTTGGATTTAAAAGATTCAAAGTATTTCCGATTATTTAAAACAATCATTCTTAAATACTTACCAAAATTACAGCCGTTTTTTTGGAAACATGGTTTAAAAATCAAGCCAAAATATTTGAAAATAAAGCCATTTTTCGAATGATGAATGGAAACAACAATTACTCTTAGAACCAAAGATGATTAAAACCAAAGAATGCCAAATAAACAAGATTAGTTTACTTGGCATTCTTTTAGTTTCTATTTAATAATCCATTCTACTTCGTGGTTCCACTCAACGCATTTAGTTTTTCACTTAGTTCTATCAGCCCAGCTTTTAAGAGACACTCCCCTCCTAACGACCTCAACTCTTCCAAATTTTCTTCTGGAACACTTGTCAATAAGTTTGATGCTTTATCATCTACTTTTTCCAATAAACCTCGTTCAATAACATGGTTTAATAACAATACATTTTTACGGGAGATTTTCAAATCAATCTTCACCAGCTCATTCATACCAGGGATACTAAGGATCGTATCAAAAACCTGGGCTACATCATTTGTTGTCAGCATAATCTTCTCGTTTTAAATTAGTAATTCATTACTCCAAAAATAAGAAGCTTGCTTCAATTTATCCTAGTCAAAATATGATGAGGATTGGACAAAGGATTTAGCTTTTTTACTTTAGTAAGCGGAATCTGAATTATGAACCTGATAAAATGTATGTTATGAATTTCAGCAACAATAGCTTTTCGATAGAGCAAGCCAAAGCAATAGATTTAGTTAATTACTTAAAGTCGATGGGTTTTGAACCTGAAAAAATTAGGCGCGATGACTACTGGTACCGGTCTCCGTTAAGAGATGAAAAAGAAGCTTCCTTTAAAATCAATCGCAGATTAAATCGTTGGTATGACCACGGCCTTGGCAAAGGCGGAAACTTGGTTGATTTTGGTATCGAATTTTACAAGTGTAGCATTCCTGAATTACTAAACAACTTAAGTGGGAATCTTTCTCTTCAGCAGCCAATATTTTATCCTTCAGAAAGTACTATCCAACAAGAACCTAAAATTAAAATTATAGAAGAGACTACGCTTACTTCTTATCCGCTTTTACGCTATATCGAACAGCGTACTATTCCAGTTGCAATTGCACAACAGTTTTGCAAGGAAGTTCACTACAAATTAAATGATAATACTTACTACGGAATTGGTTTCCAAAATGATTTGGGAGGCTATGAAATTCGCAATCCTTATTTCAAAACAACAGCTTCACCTAAGGGAATAACCACCTGTGAAAATGGTAGTAATGAGGTAGTTGTTTTTGAAGGCTTTTTTGACTATTTATCCTTTAAAGCGATGACCAAAAACCTTCCTGAAAACAGTCAGAATTTTGTCATTTTAAACTCTGTTTCTTTTTTCGAAAGAGCACGTCCTTTTATGGAAAGACATGAATCCATTCGGCTTTATCTTGACCGGGATGAAACGGGACAAAGCTATACGAAGCGTGCACTTTCTCTGAGTACAAAATACAAAGATGAAAGTAACCTCTATAAAAACTATAAAGACCTCAACGACTGGGCAATGAATTTTGGAAAATCAAAGAAAATTAATTTACGGCAAAAAAACAGCTAGCTATTATTTCGATTTCCCCTATAAATTATTGCTGTACAATATACTGTTCGAAAAACGACTACAATAACCAATGCAATTATAATTAGCTAAAAAGATTGCCACGTTCCTGCAATCGGCAAGATGTCCGGTTGTTAAACAACCGAATCTTGCTGCCCCTTCACTCGGAACTCGTGGGCAGTGAGACTGAAAGGATAAAAAGAGTTCAGTAATGAATAAAATGAGAGATGATGGAAAGAGAAAATTCAAAAAGAACACGTATTGTCGGTTTACGATTTACGCCAGAAGAGTATGCAAAAATTGAACGCAAATGGAAAACAAGTACCTGCAGGAAGCTGAGTGACTACATTCGCAAACACCTATTCAACAAACCGATTACTACTAATTACCGTAACCAATCCCTAGACGATTTTATGGCAGAAATGATGCGTCTAAGAGGAGAACTGAACGCTATTGGAAACAACTTTAATCAGGCTGTAAAAAAGTTGCATACACTGAATCAGATTTCCGATTTTAAGCACTGGCTCATCAGTTATGAGTTGGAGAAAAAAATACTTTTTAATAAGGTGGATGAAATAAAGAAACAGATTCAAAAAATAGCAGAATCATGGTTGCAATAATCAAAACGGGACATTCCATCCATCGAATTTTAAACTACAATGAAAACAAAGTTCAGCAAGGGGTTGCAGAATTTATTGGGGCTGGAAATTACCCTGTCGATATCGACAAAATGAGCTTTACCATGAAACTAAACCGCTTGTTAAAACAGGTTGATTTAAATGAAAATGTGAAAAGAAACAGTGTCCATATTTCGCTCAATTTTGATGTGACGGAAAAGGGAATTTCAAAAGAGAAACTAATGGAAATAGCAGATACCTATATGGAGAAAATTGGTTTTAGCGAACAACCCTATTTGGTCTATCAGCACCATGATGCAGGACATCCACATATTCATATTATTTCTATAAAAGTGAGAGCTGATGGAAGCAGGATTGATATGCAGAATATTGGTCGAAACCAATCTGAAAAAGCTAGAAAAGAAATTGAAATATCGTATGGATTAGTTCCGGCTGAAAAACATAAAAGAGAAAAAGAATTAGTCGCAAAACCAGTTAATGCCAGCAAAGTAGAATACGGTCGCACAGAAACAAAACGAGCCATAACCAACGTACTGGACAAAGTACTTAAAAATTATAAATACACGAGCTTGCCCGAATTAAATGCGGTGCTCCAACAGTATAATGTTATTGCGGATCGAGGAAGCGAAAATTCAAGGATTTTTCAAAATAGAGGTTTAGTGTATCGCATACTAAATGAAAGTGGTGAAAAGGTAGGCGTTCCAATTAAAGCTAGTGATTTTTATAGCCGTCCAACACTGGAATTTTTAGAAGAACGATTTATTGTAAATGAAAAAGCACGAACACCCCATAAGTCCAGAATAAAAAACACAATTGATATGGCATTACTCAATCCACAAAAAATATCGATTCAGGATCTAAAAAAAATTGCAGCATTATCTGGAATCAATATGGTTTTTCGACAAAATGGAGAGGGTTTACTGTATGGCATTACGTATGTAGATCACCAAACGCAATGTGTATTTAATGGTAGTGCTTTAGGAAAACAATATAGTGCAAAAGCTATTCAAGATCGATGCGGTTTTAATAATGGAGCGCAGCAAAAAGCAAGCGTTTTTAAAATTAAAAAATCGGATAGAACTACCGCACAAGCAAACTCAAAAGAAGTTTTCCTTGCATCAAGCGCTACTGAATCACTAAAGAATTCAGCTGCTAAACCCGCTATTGAAATTGGCAAATTAGTAAACACATTTACGCAGTCGGAACATGATTCCTCGTATCTGCCAAATCAATTGAAAGCCAAGAAGAAAAAGAAGAAACGAAAAGGACAATCAGATAACCAATAAAGGAAATTATTATGGCTATGCAAACCGGAGAAAACGAACAGGCATTGCGTAAAATACTCGATATGACTCGACTGATCAGTATCGTAATTTTACTGCTACATTTTTATTATTACTGCTATACCGCTTTCAAAGAATGGGGTTTTGTTAGCACCTTCAGCGATACAATTTTGGGCAATATACACCGTACTGGAATGTTCAGTAATTTTCATAAATCCAAGGTTTTTGCTTTACTTTTTTTATTGATTTCCTTGCTTGGAGCCAAAGGACGTAAAGAGGAAAAATTGAATCACAAAACGGCCTTTGCCTACATCATTACGGGTGTATTGATTTACTTTTTAAGTTATCTATCGCTTTACCTAAAAGCAAAAACTACTGAAGTAGCGATTGCTTATATCAGTATTAGCTGCATCGGATTTCTGTTGATGCTTTCAGGAGGTACATTACTCTCACGTATTATAAAAAACAGCTTGAACAACAAAGATATTTTTAACAAAGAAAATGAAACTTTCCCCCAAGAAGAAAGACTCTTGGAAAATGAATACTCCATCAATCTTCCAGCGCGTTATCATTTGAAAGACAAAGTTCGAAACAGTTGGATCAACATTATCAATCCCTTTCGAGCCTTAATGGTTTTAGGTACACCTGGCTCTGGTAAATCTTATTTTGTAATTCGGCATGTGATTACCCAGCACATTCGCAAAGGGTTTACGATGTTCATTTATGATTTTAAATTTGATGACCTTTCTAAAATCACCTATAATACTTGGTTGAAATACAAGCACCTCTATCCTATTCCACCACAGTTTTATGTGATCAATTTTGATGATTTGAGTCGCACACATCGATGTAACCCACTTGAACCTTCTGCGATGACCGACATCACGGATGCAGCAGAATCCGCACGAACGATTCTATTGGGACTCAACAAAGAATGGATCAAAAGACAGGGCGACTTTTTTGTCGAATCCCCTATCAATTTTCTGACAGCAATTATATGGTATCTAAGGAAGTACAAGGAAGGGGAATTCTGTACGCTGCCACATGTTATTGAACTCATGCAACTCGACTATGATAGTTTGTTTACGATATTGCGGACGGAGAAAGAAATTGAAGTACTCATCAATCCGTTTATCAATGCCTATCTCAATGATGCCATGGAACAATTGGAAGGACAAATTGCTTCAGCCAAGATTGCCATGGCCAGACTCTCCTCTCCACAATTGTATTATGTCTTATCTGGAAATGACTTTACATTAGACATTAATAATCCAGCCGAACCCAAAATTGTATGTATGGGAAATAACCCTCAAAAAATACAAATTTATGGCGCTGTCTTATCTTTGTACGTCTCCCGTTTGATAAAACTAGTCAATCAAAAAGGCAAACTAAAAAGCAGTCTCATCTTCGATGAATTCCCAACTATCTATCTCAATAATATGGATAGCTTGATTGCTACAGCCAGAAGCAATAAAGTGGCCACTTGTTTAGGAGTTCAAGACTTCAGTCAGCTTCGTAAAGATTACGGCCGAGAACAGGCTGACGTGATTCTAAACATCACTGGAAACTTAGTTAGCGGTCAGGTTACTGGTGACACGGCCAAGCAACTGTCAGAACGATTTGGTAAAATTATGCAGGACAGAGAATCACTATCCATAAATAGCGGAGACACCTCTATCAGCCGTTCCAAACAATTAGAGTCGGCTGTTCCTCCTTCTAAGATATCGTCATTGAGTTCCGGTGAATTTGTAGGTATGGTTGCCGATGATCCTGATTGCAAAATTGAACTAAAAACGTTTCATTGTGAAATCGTAAATGATCATGAAGCGCTAAAAAAAGAAGAAGCAAAATATAAAGATATTGCGGTAATCAGGAAGATTGATACTACAATAGTACAGCGAAATTATCTGCAAGTAAAACAAGATGTTCAAGAGATCATGCAATCTGAAATTGAGCAACTGTTACAGGATCCAAGCCGGGCTTATTTGGTGTTGAAGAAGTAGTAGGAAGACTCAAACCTAAAAAAGATACAGCTGCGGAAGGACAATATTTATAATCTAATATAAATTATTTGATTCAATCCTTGCAGCAAAACTGCTCGTCAAAAAACAGTTACTATTAAATCTCTTTTATATCAATTTGTTAAACTAAAAAATTCAATACGTTATGGCTTTCCTCAATTTTATGTATGGAATTTTAAATACCTTAGCAAAAATTCATAATCTAACCCTTTTTTAAAAACGTGCTATGAAGTTTAAAAAGTATATTTGAAGAAAAAAAAACGAGCTATGCACATTGTCTGCACTCTAACACCTTAGGTTTGTCGTCTAATACTACAATCAAGTGACTGGTTCCAAATTTATTAATGAATAACAACAACCCAAAATAATGATCACAGGCGATTTAAAATCTCAAATAGATAAAATCTGGAATGACTTCTGGACAGGCGGAATTTCAAACCCACTAACGGTAATTGAACAATTTACCTACCTTATTTTCTTGAAACAACTAGACGACAAACAAATCTTGATTGAGAAAAGAGCCAATATGCTCGGTGTTACTACTGACAAACCTATTTATACTCCAGAGCAAAAAGACTTGCGCTGGAGCAGTTTCAAAGACAAAGACCCGGAAGTGATGTTTGAATTATTCACACGTCCGCAACGTCATTTAAATGATGTAACCGTGTTTGACTTTATGAAAACTCTAGGTAAAGATGGTGGCGCGTTCACTGAATACATCAAAGGAGCAACCTTTATGATCCCAACGGCGAAACTATTAGACCGTGTGGTACAACAAATTGACAAACTGCCATTAGACAACCGCGACACCAAAGGAGATTTATACGAATACATGTTGGGCAAAATTGCCGAAGCAGGAACCAACGGACAATTCCGTACCCCGCGCCACATTATCCGTATGATGGTCGAAATGACCCAACCTAAAAAAGACGATACGATTTGTGATCCGTCATGTGGGACAGCAGGTTTCCTAGTGGCCGCATCCCAATACGTACATGAGAAACACGAAGACTGGTTTATGGATCAGGATTTTCGTGAACATTACAACCGAAACATGTTCAACGGTATAGAAATTGACCCATCGATGATGCGCATTTCAGCCATGAACTTGCAATTGCACGGCATGGAAAACCCTACACTTATTGGAAATTCGGCTTTGAGTGAAAGCAATGACATCAGCAGTCAGTACTCCTTAATCTTGGCCAATCCACCGTTTAAAGGGGCATTGGATTATGATGAGGTAGAAAGCAGTTTACTGAACGTAACCAAAACTAAAAAAACCGAATTACTATTCTTAGCCTTGATTTTGAGAATGCTAAAACTAGGTGGACGCGCTGCCGTGATTGTGCCTGATGGTGTACTGTTTGGTAGCAGTGGCGCACACAAAAGCATTCGTAAAGAATTGGTGGAAAACCAACAATTACAAGCCGTAATCTCGATGCCAAGCGGGGTTTTTAAACCCTATGCTGGAGTGAGTACTGCTATTTTATTCTTTACTAAAACCAATTCAGGTGGGACAGATAACGTTTGGTTCTATGACATGCAAGCCGATGGTTTTAGCCTGGACGACAAACGCAATGCGCAACTATCGGAAGAGGTATTCGAACAGTGTTTTACTGACCCGGAAAGAGTTTTAGAAGAGTTTAAAGGCAAATGCGATATTCCAAACATTTTGTTGGATTGGAAAGCGATCGGCACGGCTCCCTCCCCTTCGGGGAGGGATGGGGTGGGGACTGACAGAACCCAAAAATCCTTCCTAATCCCAAAAGCCGATATTGTAGCCAATGATTACGACTTGAGCATTAACCGCTACAAGGAAATTGTTTATGATGAAGTAATCTATGAAAAACCACAAACCTTGATTGCCGATATCAAAGCAATTGACAAAAAACGTTTGAATGCCATGAATGAATTAGAAAAAATGTTAGGATAGTGACGCGGAGATGGAGGGATTCTAGCCCCTGGAAAATAAAATAGCAAATAGCAGAGAGGAAGTTTCATCCTGAGCGAAGTCGAAGGACGAAGCCAGTAATGACCTCAGGGTTATGAATCCTGCGCCCATTGAAAAAGTACGGCTCGTGACCGCGACAGGGTTCGAACCAGAAACCCTAAAGTTATAACTTGACCTTGACTGGATTCCAACCTATAACCTTAACAGTAGTTATATTGTAATCGCAGAAGGATTCGAACCTTCGACCGACTGCTTAGAAGGCAGATGCTCAAAATACAATCATTAAAAGAACTTTTGAAAGCATAATTAGCATAAAGATATGAAATTAGCAGTAAATGAACGAATTACCAATAATATTGAAGTAATGCAGAAAGTTAAATTAATTGAATTAATTGAAAAACCAATAACTGGAGAATGGGGTTCCGAAGGGAATTCTATACCTGTGTTAAGGACGACAAATTTTTCAAATGAAGGTAGATTAAATTTGAAGGATATTATTTATCGAAATATTGATTTAAAAAAAGTTGAAAGTAAAAAACTTGAAAACGGTGATATTATTATTGAAAAATCTGGAGGAAGTCCAACTCAACCAGTAGGAAGAGTTGTTTATTTTGATTTAGAAGGCACCTTTTTATGTAATAATTTCACTTCGATCTTAAGACCTAAAAAGGATATCATTCAACCAAAGTATTTACTATATCAGTTATTTGCAAGCCATAAATTTGGGTTTACTAATAATTATCAAAACAAGACAACAGGAATAATAAATCTTAAATTAGAAAGATATATTAAAGAACTAGAAATCCCCCTCCCCTCATTACCAACCCAACAAAAAATAGCAGAAATCCTTGACACCGCTGACCAATTGCGCCAATACAACAAGCAACTTATTGAAAAATATGATGCCTTGACGCAGAATTTATTTTTGGAGATGTTTGGGGATTTAGTTAATAATCAAAAAAAATGGGAATTTATTTCTTTTGGGTCCGTATTTAATTCATTAAGATATGGAACAAGTTCACCTCCGATTTATCAAGAAAGTGGAATACCTTTTATACGAGCTACAAATGTAAAAAACGGTAATGTTGCAATAAAAGGAATGGTTTATATTTCAGAGGATGAAGCATCTAAAATTAAAAAATGCAAACTAAATGAAGGCGATTTAATTATAGTCAGAAGTGGTGCAAATACAGGAGATTGTTGTAGAATTCCAAAAGAACATCAAGATTCATATGGTGGTTTTGACATCATTATTGAAATAAATGAACCACATAGTACATTTTATAATTTTTTACTAAATACAAAATCTGGAAAAGCTGTTATAGAACCTTTTACAAGAAGAGCTGGGCAACCTCATTTAAACTCTAAGCAAATAACAGAATTGCAACTAATTAATCCTCCAATCATACTTCAAACTCAATTTGCAGAGCGCTTACAAATGATAGAAACCCAAAAACAACAAGTGCAAGAAGCTTTAGCAAAAAGCGAGGATTTGTTTCAGAGTTTGCTGCAACGGGCGTTTAAGGGGGAATTGAATTAAAAAAAGAATTATAAATATGGAAACACAATCAGTACTTAGAATCAAAACTTCACGTGACCAAATTAAAGAGTCATTAAATTCTTTTGACACATCCCAATTCAATAGTACCAAATTTGGAAACGAAAATGAATACAATGGCAAAGGAATTTATTTAGGTCTAAATGCCTTACTCATTGATGTCTCCTATTTTATAAAATCACACAACATATTTATTCAAGTTTCTACCCTAGAAGAAAGAAATGAAATAGCTCAAGACCTAGATTATATTCTAAGTTACATTCAAAAACCTCAATCGCTATATCCACATATAGATAGTTTAAAAGTTAAATTAAGAAAGTATAATGTTCGTAATAGTATCGAAAGATGGGAACTGTTTCAAGATACCAACAAACTACTTTTGGAACAAGGAAATGAGTTTAAAGAAGCTTTGAAATTTATCAATGAAATAAAAGAAGAAGCAACTAATTCAAACAGTTCAGTTTCTGAAAAATTAGAAGCCATTACTAAAAAGTTCGAAGAACTTGAAGAAAAAATAGAAGAAGTAGAGGAAGTGAAAACAGAAATTGTATTGAATTCTGATAAACTGGAATCAATCAATGAAAACTTAATTAAAGTTAATGGATCGGCAGAAACTTATCTTGAAGAAATTAAAGAAAGTCTATCAGAAGTTAAAAATAATGAAAAACTAATTAGTGCATTTGCCCAAAAAATTCAGGAAAGAGACAATCGTTTAGGAGAATTACAGCAATTAACCGAAGAGAACAAACAGAAACTTAAAGAATATAATGTTGAAAGATTAAAAATATTGGAAGAAGCAGATAATTTAATTGAAAGTGCTAAAACTGCTTTAAATTACAAAACTGCAGAAGGTATAAGTGCTTCTTTTCAAATTCAGCATACAGATGCTAAAAAATGGCAATATTCGAGAACTTGGATTATAGGGGCTTCTTTATTTATTTTAGTTGCAATAGGACTCGGTGTTTGGATTACTTTAGATACAACGAATAAACTTCATTTAATAATAGGCCGAATAGCTTTAATCCCTTTACCTATAATTGCAGCAATTTTTTGTGCAAATCAGTACGTGAAACAAAAAAACCTTATTGAAGATTACGCCTATAAAATGGTGTTGGCAAAATCAATAGTTGGTTTTTCAGAACAACTCAAAAAAGATGCATCTGTGGATAAAGGGGAATACATTCACTACATGAAAGTCGCACTAGAAGAAATCCACAAAGACCCTTTGAGAAAAAGAGATCAAAAATCGGTAGAGAATAAAATTGAAAATTTTTCAATAAAGGAGATTCTGGAAGTTGCAGAAAGAATGGTGAAAATTGGAAAGTCTTGATAGATAATCCAACTGCTTTTGAAATTAAAATTCTAAATTTGAAAATCGAATAACAAATACGTTTTCAGAAGTTTAAATAAAATATGGCATTACCAATAAACATAGACGATTTAGTCAACGGACAAGCTATAGAATGGGAACGTCTTGAATTCAAACAAGGCTGGAACCCTGAAGAAATTGTACATACCCTATGTGCGTTTGCCAACGACATCAACAATTGGGGTGGTGGCTACATCATTGTAGGCATTGCAGAAAAGGATGGAAGACCTATCCTGCCTCCTGCGGGTCTAGCTCCCGAAAGTTTAGATAGAATTCAAGGGGCAGTTTTAACCCTTGCCTATCAATTGCTTCCCAATTATTTTCCTTTAATACAACCTTACACACTACAAGGACAACACATTTTAATACTATGGTGTCCTGCCGGTGATAACCGCCCTTATACCGCCCCAATCACACAAGGAAAAGCAGCACAACGCTATCCCTACATTCGTTTTGGTTCCCGTAGCATCATTGCAAAAGAGGATAATTTAAGACGATTACAAGAACTAACGGCACGCATTCCTTTTGATGACAGGATAAACGGCAAAGCAACCATTGATGATTTAGATTTAGGTTTAATTCAGGCCTTTCTTCAAGAAGTAAAAAGCGATTTATACGAAGAAAGCAAGCAGATTCCTTTTGCGGATTTATGTCTCAATATGAAAATTGTAAATGGCCCTAAAGAAGCATTACGCCCCTTAAATGTTGGCCTATTATTTTTTTCCCGTAATCCCGAAAAATTCCTCGAACGTTCTTGGATTGAATTGGTAATTCACAAAGACAAAACCGGTAAAAATTTTTCCGAAAAGTATTTCAAAGGTCCTTTACACCATCAGCTAAGAGCTATATTAGACTATTTCAAAAATAATGTTATTGAAGAAGTTGTCGAAAAAGTAGCCCATAAAGCAGAAGCCAACCGCCATTTTAATTTTCCTTACGAAGCCATAGAAGAGGCTTTGTCTAATGCGGTTTATCATAAAAGCTATGAAATGGACAAACCTATTGAAGTGCAATTATGGCCCGACAGAATAGAAATCCTAAGTTTCCCTGGTCCGGTTCCACCAGTAGATGCACAGATACTAAAACAAAATAAACGCATCGTGGCACGGGATTATCGCAACCGACGTATTGGTGATTTACTCAAAGAGTTACACTTGACAGAAGGACGCGGTACTGGTTTCCCTACCATCAGAAATGCCATGAAGGAAAATAATTCGCCCGAACCTGTTTTTGAAACAGACGAACAAAGCACGTATTTCCTATCGGTTTTACTGGCAAAAGAACAAATAATTACAGCCATTGAGAATATTCCTTTCAATAACTTGGAGGAGCTTAGTCACTTTTTAAACACACTTAATGACCAAGCTAGTGACCAAGCTAAAACCAGTGATAGCAAGGAAAAAGAGATTTTAGAGAACCTATTAGCAAAACTTAGTGACCAAGCTAGTAACCAAGCTGTTCAAATTATAGAAAATGATCTTAATGATAGAGCACTGACTATTCTGAATATTTTAGACGAACCAAAAAAGAGAGTCGAAATTTTGGAAAACTTAGGCCTTTCTAACCACTCTCGTAACCGAGAAAGGTATTTAGACCCATTGATAAACCTAGGTTGGATAGAAATGACTATTCCAGACAAACCAACACATCAAGACCAAAAATACAAACGCACCATTCAAGGAGCATTACTTCACAGATTGGTAATGGGTTTAAACGGGGATAAAGAATAATTCTTCTTAAAAAAAGAAACAGGCGGTTCCACTCAACCCTAGAGAAATAATAACTTTTCGGAAAAAATCAAAATAATGTAGTATTTTAGTGGCATCAACCTAAGAAAATGAAAAGCAACTTTACCTTTCTTCAACACGAATTTCCAGAAATCTACCGAGAGATTGCCGATGCCGAAAAACATACCTTTACGGCGCCACGGTATGCTGCCTTATTGTGTCGCAGCACGTTGGAGAAAACAATGTTCTGGTTGTATAAAAATGATGAAGATTTAGAGTTACCTTATGACACCAAATTAGGTGCCCTACTCCACAATGAAAGTTTCAAAAATATACTCAAACCAAGTATGTTAATGGAATTGGATATTGTACGATTGAATGGGAACAATGCAGCGCATGGTAAAACGGTTCGAGCTTTAGAAGCTTTACAATCTCTGAAAAATAGCTTTCGTTTTTTGACTTTTTTAAGCAAGTATTACAGCGAAAATAATCCTAACATTCCCGAATTTGAAGAAAAAGTAATTCCTTATGGAGATACTAATGATAAAAATACCAAGCAACTCCAGGCTCTTGCCGAAAAACTGGAGCAAGAACGTGCCGAAGCTCAAAAAGGGTTAAAAGAACAGGAAAAACTTGCAGAAGAAAATGGTTTACTGCGCAAACAATTAGAAGCACAATTGCAACTCATTGCCGAACGCAAAGAAGAACGTTTCCAGGAAATAGCAGTTGAAAAAGCTATTCCTGAACTCACATCCGAACATCAAACACGCCTAATTCTAATTGATTTACTATTGCGAGAAGCAGGTTGGGATAAGCTAAGAGAAGGGCGAGAAATAGAATTCGAAGTTACAGGAATGCCATTAACCACAAATCCATCAGGAAAAGGTTTTGTAGATTATGTGTTATGGGGCGATAACGGTTTACCATTAGCGGTAGTAGAAGCCAAAAGTACCATCCACTCTGCCACCAAAGGAAAACATCAAGCCAGCCTTTATGCAAAATGTTTGGAAGAGAGCACAGGACAACGTCCAATAATTTTTTACAGCAATGGTTTTGAAACTCACATTTGGGACGATACTTTTTATCCAGATAGAAAAGTACAAGGTTTTTATACCAAAGAAGAATTACAGCTACTTATTGAAAGACGTTTTGCCCGTAAGGATTTAAGAGAATTTGGTGTAAATACAGCTATTGCTGGAAGGTATTATCAACTGGAAGCCATCAAACGAGTAGCAGAACATTTGGTAACCACCAACCAAAACAAACTCAAAGGAACGAGTAGAAAAGCTTTGTTGGTCATGGCAACCGGAAGCGGAAAAACAAGAACAGCTGCAGCAATGGTAGATATGTTTACCAAATGTAATTGGGCGAAAAGAATATTGTTCCTTGCTGATAGGAATGCCTTGGTAACACAAGCCAAAAATGCTTTCAAGGAACATTTGCCACACTTGTCAGCCATTGATTTAACAAAAGAGAAGGAAGACAATGGTACTAGAGTCGTTTTCTCGACCTACCCCACTATTTTAAATAAAATTGACAACCTTAAAAACGAAGACGAACGCTTTTATGGCGTGGGTCATTTTGATGTGATTATTATTGACGAAGCACACCGTTCCGTATATCAAAAATACCAATCTATTTTTAATTATTTCGATTGCATTTTAATAGGATTGACTGCCACGCCTAAAACAGAAGTCGATAAAAACACTTATAGATTGTTCGAAATTGAAGATGGTAATCCAACATACGCTTACGAATTAAATAAAGCGGTTGCGGATAATTATCTAAAGCCACCCAAAGCATTTAAAATTCCGCTTAAATTTCCAAGGGAAGGGATTAAATATGAAGACCTTTCAGAGGAAGATAAAATACGTTTCAAAGAATTGTTTGGTGTCCAATTTGGAGATGAAAACCAAGTTTGCGATGTGGATAAAAGCAAGATCAATACCTGGTTGTACAACACCGATACAATCGATAAAGTATTAGACTATTTGATGACTAATGGCCAGAAAATTGCCGGAGGTGATAAACTCGGCAAGACCATCCTTTTTGCAAAAAACCACAAACATGCCGTTTTTATAGAGGAACGCTTCAATAAAAACTATCCTCAATATGGAGGCAGTTTCCTTCGGGTAATTGACAATTACGAAGACAAAGCCCAAGATCTTCTGGAGAAATTTTGTTTTGATAAAGGCGACGAAAAAGAGCCTCAAATTGCCGTTTCCGTAGATATGATGGATACTGGTGTGGATGCGCCTAGAGTATTAAACTTAGTGTTTTTTAAAGAAGTAAAATCGTCTTCAAAATACTGGCAAATGATTGGTCGAGGCACGCGTTTGTGTCCGGATATTTTTGCGCCGGGAATAGACAAGGAATATTTCTTAATCTTTGATTTCTGTGGCAATTTTGAATATTTTGGAGACAATCCGGATGGTCAAACTCAAAAAACTGCCCTTTCTTTAGCCCAACAAACCTTCAATACAAAACTGGAAATTGTGATGACAGTGCGTCAGTTGCAAGACCCAACCGAAGAACAAGAACACATTCAAGTACAATTTACGGATGATTTGCACCAATTGGTAGATCATTTAAATGATGCCCGTTTTGAGGTACGCAAACACTGGCGTTATGTTTTAGAATATAAAAACAGAGCCAGATGGAATAATTTATTACAAGGTGATGTACTCAATATACAAAGCAATTTATCTCATTTAATAGATTACAACCAAGACAAAGACGAATTTGCTAAACGATTTGATTTATTGGTTTATAAATTACAACTGGCATTGATTACTGCAAATAAAGCGCAAGTAAGACACATTGATAATATGTACGACATTGTGAATATGCTATTTACGAAACGTAATATTCCTGCCGTTCAAGCTAAAATAGCGACAATCAAACAACTACAAAACGAACAATTTTGGAGTACGGTTAATGTACAGCAATTGGAAAAAATCCGTCAAGAACTTCGAGATTTAATCCAGTTTCTAAAAGACGAAAAGAAACTAGACCCTGTTTATACTTCCTTTACTGATGAGCTTTCAAAAGATGGCGTTGAAGAAGTAGATCTTTTGGCTACATATACTTCATTACAAAGTTATAAAGACCGTGTAGAAGCCTTTATTAGAAAAAACAAATCCCATTTGGTGATTGATAAATTGTATAAAAATTTACCCATTACTAGCAATGAATTGGAGCTATTGGAACAATTCCTGTTGAAAGAAGCTTTGGAAAGCAAAGACCGTTTTATAAAAGAATACGGAGAACAACCATTAGGTAAGTTTGTTCGAAATATAGTTGGTTTAGATATTGAAATTGCCAATCAATTATTCTCGGATTTTATCTCCAAAGGAAATTTGAATGCCAACCAAATTACGTTCATCCAAAAAATAATCCAGTACCTCAACCAAAAAGGAGTAATAGAAAAACAATTACTGACACAAGCCCCATTTAATGAACATCACGACCAAGGCGTTTTTGGTATATTCCCGGAAGAAGACAAGGCCATGAAAGTGATTCAAGTAATCAATCAGGTCAATGAAAATGCTATGTTTGCCTAATAATTGGCCAAACTGCGTACTAACCGTTCCTTTATGGCGTTTTTAAAAAAGTCGGGCTCTATCACTTTCAATCCGGCTCCAAAGGATAAAATCAGTTTTTCCAATTCATGATTGGGAATTACTTCTATAGAAAAAGTAAAACCGGTTTCATCAATACTGATTTTCTTTTGTGAACCGTGTAAGGGTTTGGTTATTATATAAGGTGCTAAATCGGGTGTTGCAAACAAAGTGATTTTCGAAACTGTAGATTCAGGAGAAATAGAAACCCCAATAACATCATCAAAATACTCATTAAAATCAATTGGGGAAACTTCATACTTTTTGTTTGTTTCCGAAAAAGAAACAATCCTATCCAAAGCCAAATTGGTAAAATTCTCAAATTCCGGATTGTTTCCAATCAAAAACCAGCGATTATTATATTGTTTCAAATAATGTGGATGAATTTCCAATGTAGTTATCACATCGCTTTTGAAAGATTGATAATCCACACATAATACTTTTTTGTACAAAATAGCATTGAACAAATCACCTAGAAAATGAATGTTTTTCAGGTATTCATTGGCGTCAAAACTAATGATTTCCCTTTTGTGCGATTGCAATTTGAAAGCTTCTTGCAACTTAAAAATCAATTCATTGACCCATTCAAATTGTGGCATTCCCTTAAAACGGGACAAAACCAATAAAGCTGATTTCAATTTTTCGGCTTCCAGTTCGTTCATAGGTTGCTTATTGATTGAAAAATCAGAAGTTTCATAGCGATAATATACTTTCCGCCCTTCTTTAATTCGATCTAGTGGCACAGACCAACCCTGACTACTTTCCATAAACTTAATATCTTCAAAAAGTTGACGTTTTTTTATACCATCCCCATCAGAATTGAGTTCATACAAAGCTTCATTACAATTTTCCAGCAAATCCTCTAAATAAAATTTCTTGTTGAAATTACTAAACATTTGTCTAAAGCGTGAAAACGGATAAGGGCATTTTTGTTGATAGCCATAGTTGAAAAGTTTGATAGGGTAAATTTAAAACTAAACGATGCGAATAGACTGCACTAATAGCAAATAGTTTTGTAATCTAATTTAAAAAGAAAATAGTATGTTCAAGAAAATTATGATTATCGCAGGGATTGTGACTTTTATGTTTAGTGGAAATGTATTGGGTCAGGAAAAAATTGCCACCTACAACTCGACTTATTTGTCAAAAAACTTTGAAATTCAAGCAGGGAAACCAAATGAGAAAGGCGATTTTGATTATTACATTGATTGCTTCTCTTCAGACAGTTCGAGTCGTAAAGCATCGTTAATGCTAAAAAACAAAGAAGTTCCGGAATTCATTGAATTTCTTACAAGTATAAAAGATACTTTTTTAAAATGGAAACAAACCGCCATTGAAAATAAAGTAACGGAATTGGACAAGAAAATTGAATACAAGAATTTGAATTACAGAGGTGCATTCCTTTACGGCAAATGGAATTTTGATTATTCAGTTAACCTTTCAACCCGTTTTAGAATAATAAACGATAAATACTTGTTGATTATAGATAGCGATGCCTTGCAATCCAGTTCAAACCAATTTATTAAAAGTGATGGATTTCGGTTTGTTTTTAGTTCAGCGCAAGAAGTTGACGAATTAATAAACGGCTTAGACATCGAAAAAGTAAAAGAGTTCTATTCTGATAAAAATGGCAAGGAAGATTTATTTAAGAATTAAATTGTAAAAAAACACTGACTTACAAAACATCCAATAAATTTTGAATTGTTGGATGTCTTGCAAGTTTTTTTATATACTTTAGTAAAGTAGATAATCATGAAAGCTGTAAATTTATTACAGCTTTAGGATTTATAGAAATTCATTTAAAATAATATTTGAATAATCTTAAATTCAAAAAACAAGTATGAAAAAAACACAGTACAGTTCATGAATCAAAATATTGACAAAATAACAGATTTGATACACTATACCTTTGAGAACAGAAAAGGTAAATATAAATTTTCCGAAATACTGGATCATGTCGTCCTTTTAAAACAAGGAGTATTAAAAATTGTAGAGAAGGATCTCCAATACCTTGAAATTAATTTAGATTCCTTTTTATTTAACGAGCTACTATTAAATATTGCCGAAACGGAATTAAAAAGAAAACTACCTGACAATATTATTGACACGTTTCTTTTCATAGATGATTTTGAAAAGTACCTGAAAAACAAATATTCTATAGACGATTCAAGTAAGGAAATTACTAACTCAATTAATGCGTTAAAAGCATTTGTCCTCACCATTCTAAATAATCAACTTTCCGTTTATGATTTCTATGTTGAATTCATAAAGGACAAAAAACAAAAAAGAAGGGATAGCTCTGATTTTATAGACCCATATTTTCAGTTTTTAATAATTACAAATGCTTGCGAAGAAGTAATTCTAAGCTCATGCATAGAATACAATAACTCCGAGAAACACCCTTCAAATTACATCTATAATTTTCTAAGAGGGTTAGGAAAAAATCATAGTACACTTGCCAAACAGTTAGCTGAATTTGGTATTAAAAATGATTTTCAGAAGTATTCTGTTTTAATTCCAAATTTATTTATTGGCTTATATAATGAAGGTCATAATGATACTTTTGATGATTCTATTTTAATATTTGAAAAAGATCCAATTACTGCATTGAAAGCATTCAGTGGTTACAATCTTTCGAACGGGTCAGATATAAAACAATTATTTGAGTTACTAAATAAGATTGAACCGATAACCGTTGAATTAGTAAATCTAAAAAGTGTTTTATTTTGTAATTTCATTGAAAATGATAATGCATCAGCTGAAATTAAAGAAAATTCCATCAAAGAGCTTGTTAAGCTTTTGAAATCAGAAGATCATAAAAAGGCGGACAGTGCTTTTCAAAATATCCAATATAATTTAGAAAAATATTATCTGTTAAATGTCTATCTGAACAATACACAGAATTTCAATGTATTCAACTATTTTTTCCATAATTTCAAAAACCCACAATACCTTTTTGACATTCTAATAAAAAGATATGATGCATCTGGATTTAGGGGTTCAATAGATTTGTTTAAGAATTCACTAAATCATTTTTTAGACACAAACAAAGAAGAAACAGAAGAACAAATTTTAGACTTATTTAACTTTAGGAAGTATAGTTTATTGGCTGTCAAAATAATTCTTTCTACTCATGGGGGAGTACATCAAGTCAATTTATTAAAGTTGTCAGAAAAACAGGCTCAATTGTTTGCAATCGACAGTATTTGCAATTATCCTAATTCCATTGATGATTTACTTCCTCTCTTATTGAAATTAAAAGAGTCTAATTTAAAAGAAGTAAAAGATTATTTGCAGACTATGTTAGCTGAATTAATCTTTGAGGTTTATCAAGAATCACTACTTGATCTCATCAAAAAGAATTTAACCAACTCGAAAAAAGACAAAGATTTTCTAATTCCTTTACAAAAGGCTTTCGATGAATATTCTAAAATGCGTGAGTTTAAGGCAAAAATTAAAGACTTAGATCCTAAAGAAAACGAAAGAAATCTAATGGATTTATACTATCGTTTAGAGCATGAAAATCAGGCCAAAATGATGAAGAACATAGATAAGGATAAAAACTCATTCTTGTCCATGATGAAAAACATGGTAATTGTCAGAGGAAGAGCGTGGAAAAATGATGATTCAGAAGACATTCTACCATTAGGTTATTTTGAATCAAGTATGATGATCGATACTAGAGCCTATAAAAACCCTCCTGTTTATGAACAAAATCTTGAAAATTTCTAAGTAATGGATATAAAAAATATAATTGTCAAAGAGTACTTAGAATCATTAACTGAAAAAAATGAGTTAAATAGAATTTTTCCTATTTTATTAGAATCCATGGGGTTTACTATTTTATCCAAACCAACAGAGTATCTAGGATTACCCGAATATGGAAAAGATATAGTAGCCATAGGTATTGATGAAGATAATATCAAAAAAAGGTTTTATTTTGAATTAAAAGGTGGAAAAGATAGAGACATCACTGATGGCAACTTTTATGGAAAAGACGGTATTCAAGATTCTTTAACTCAAGCTAGCTATAATAAATTTGTTTCTGCTTTTCCTGAGTTCGACCAATTACCATTAAAAATTGTAATTGTACATAATGGTGTGATCAAGGGAAGTGTACAAGCTACTTTTGAATCGTTTGTAGTAGCAACACAAAATAATTTAGTCAACACTTCTTTTGATCGTTGGGATATTTCACGCCTGACACTTCTGTTTTCCGGAAAACTTTTTGGTGAATATTTACTGGTAGATCCAAAAACCACTAAATTATTCAATCGAGTTTTAGTGAATTCAGATACAAATGATGGGATAACATCAGATTTCGTAGATTTATTGGAAGTAATACTTTCCAAAGAAGAATGGAAAAAATCTAAAAAACTTTCACGAAGATGGCAACTACTATTCGAAACTTTTAAGCTTATCGGGTTTATCATATATACAGAATCGAAAGAATACAACAATCTTGAAATAGCAAAGAGATATTTAACCCATTTAGTGATAAAATTCTGGCATTGGATTTTAAAGAACAATTTAGAAAACGACAAAGCTGTAACTAAATATTTTGATCAGGTTTTTAATTTCTATTATAAAGTATTATTAGAATACTTTCAAAGAACAATTCCTATTGCTAATCTAAAAGATGGTCTGTCTTCTGAACATTCGGGAAGATATGAGCAAATTGGATATACAAAAAGAACTTTTGATTATTTGGACTATTTTTGTTTTTTGCTGAATGTAGAAAGATTTTACAATAAAAAAATCAATGACGAAAGTATGCATCTACAACTAGTAAATATTATTAATCAAAATAGTGTCTCTTCTAGACCACTTATTGACATTCATTCATCAACTATAATCAGTATTCTTAATTTATTTATTGATTTTGGAGAATTACAGAATGCTAAAAATTATGTAAAATTAGTTCTGCGACAAATTAAGTATGCAAAAGAAAACTTAGACTTTATTCCTGATGCAAATAACAGTATTGAAAATGTGATTAGATTCACTGTTACAGGTGTTAAACCGGTCTATTTTTCGGATAGTACTTCTCCTATTCTTACGGTTTTAATGGAATATCTCGCTTTATTAGATATGGAAGAAGAATACAATATCATGAAAGAATTTATTCTTGAACGTAAAATTGATTTAGGATTATTTGTGCCTCACCATGGAATAAATTCAACTTCTACACATTTAGTCAAAGACAAAGAAAATGATTTGGAAGAACAATTGTTTTCAAAATCCTTTAGGGATGGTTATCAATCAGAAACAAGATTGACAAAAAACTTTAATAAAGATTTAAATTTTGAAGAATTTAAAAAAAAGATAGAAAACAAGAAAACTGAATTTAAGTATAATTATCGTACCAATCAAGCAGGATACCCTTTTTTAAAAGATCTGGCTCATAATTATTTCCAAACTCCTTTCTTTCCTGATAAATGGAGAAATTTAATTATATCATAAAGTATGACGGGCAATGAAACAGTCTCTCTTCGGTAATTCTCTTTGTTCCGTTCGGCTGCTCCAGTCGGTCAACCCTACATTTTCATAAGCGCCCTTTTTGTAAATAAGCGATTTATCACTTCGATTTAATAGTTTGATTTCCCTCCATTCCAATGGCACTTCACAACATTAAATAAACAGCAGCTTGAAAAACAGCAGCTGTTTTTTTTGCACTGTTTCGTTCTTAATCTTTACACATTCATTTCTTCTATTCGGCAGGTCTAAACCAGCCATAATACCGCTTCATTCCGTTTCACTTCATTCCAGCAGTATTCCGTCTCTCACCCCCTAGTATTTTCTGCAGTTGCATCATCCCTCAGCCATCGGATTTGGAGCCGTTTCTATTTCTCCCAATTCAATAGTAGATACCTTATTCCATATTCTAGTAAAAATTACCCCCAGCTGATAATAAAATTGCAGAGGTTTTTTCGTAGAAAAAACAAGAAGTTGTAAGGAAGTTTCCACTCGAAACGGACTAAAAGGCAGCTAAGATAGTGTCTTAAGAACGTATTTTAGCCCCTTATAAGTTCGGAGTGATATTTTAAATTTCAAATAGTACATTTGAGATATGAAATACAAGAAAT
>NZ_JASMRH010000034.1:0-42915 GCF_041431385.1 Flavobacterium sp. Arc2
TTGAAAAAAGGGTTCAACTTTAATTAAAAAGGCAAACCCCTATTTTTTTAACTTACACACTTTACGGGACAGTGTCCATATGCCAACTTACAATAGCGATTTGCGACGCGATACTATTATTTTAAGCATCCTTAGAGAAGAGTGGTTTGGGGATGTTAAGCAGCGTCTTGTTGATGCTATAACAGATTTAAACTAATCTCCAAGCTTGGATTCTTTTTCTTTGCCATCTTCTTCTTTTGTATCATTATCTTCTTTTATTTCCTCTTTCTCATCTTCCTCTTTTCTAAAACCAATTAATTGTCGGTATTTTGTTTCTGTTTTTTTTAATTCTTCCTCTAAGTGTTTGTATTTACTAATGTCTTTTATAGTAACAACAGCAGCAACTACGTTGTTATCCTGATCTACTAATGGTCTGCCGCTAATAAGAACTCGTTTTTTTTCGCGTTTAGCAGAGTTCCACAGGACCACATCGATATCATTTGTGATTTCTCCGTTTAATGCTCGTTCCATGGGTAAATTTTGTGAAGGAAAAACAGTCTTTTCATCAGGAAAGTAGAGTTCGAAATGGTCTGAAATATTAGGTGATATAAGATCATCTTCTTCAATTCCAAACATTTCATTTGCATTGTAATTTGCCATGATTACTTTTTTCTGTGCATTTGCAACAATAATACCTTCGCTTATATTCTCTAGAATCAGTCTTAATTTTTGTTCGTTTTCATAAAGTTCATCAATTGCCTGTTGTTGCTCTTGTTCTAATTGTACAAGTGTTGTGATATCTCGAGCGACGGCATACATTAATTCCGTTTTTGAGTCAGCAATGGCAGACCAAACAAGCCATTTAGTAGAGCCGTCTTTACAAATCCACCTATTTTTAAACTCCAGTACTTGGGAGCCATCTCGAATCGTTTCAATTTGCTTTTGGGTACTTTCCTTATCATCAGGATGTACAAAGTGGAGAAAGGGCTGGCTTAAAAGCTCCTTTTCAGAATACCCCAACGTTTTAATCATTGTAGGATTTATTTTTTCAAAATTTTCCCTAGAAGCGATAATCATAATATCTAATGAGATATTGAAAAAATTATCAGCTGCTTTTAATGATTTTTCAATTTCAACCGATTGGGTTACATCAGTGGCAACGGCATACAATAAACCCGTTTTTACGTCAGGAAAGGTAGACCACTGAATCCATTTGATAGATCCGTTTTTACCTATATATCGGTTTTTAAACTGTGTCGTAGTAGCTCCAGTTTCCAGTTTAACCACTTCCCCTTCTGTATTTGTTTTATCTTCTTGATAAACAAAGTTGAGGAAGGGCTGGCTTAATAGCTCTTCTTCAGAATAACCTAGTATTCTAACTGTAGCAGGATTTACTTTAACAAAGTGAGTTGATGAAGCAATAATCATCATTTCTGCCGACATAGTAAAGAATTTATCAGATGCAATTAAAGACTTCTCCATTTCCTTTCTTTCAGTAATATCGGTAGATATCCCTCCGATGGCATAGATTCTTCCAGTTGAATCATATAAAGGGAACTTTACAGCTATGTATGTATGGTCGCCATCTTTTTGCTGTATGGTTTCTTCGGTCTTCAATTCACGTAGTTTTTTTACGACTTCAATATCGGAGTTTCTGTAGGTGTCAGCAACAGTTTCTGGTAAAAAATCAAAGTCTGTTTTTCCTATGATTTCATCATTCGATATTTTAAATAGATCGCCAAATTGTTTGTTGATCAATATATATTCTCCGTTTATTCTTTTTATAAAAATGGGATTGGATGTATTGTCAATAATAGACTGAAGTAATTGCCTGTTGTCGAATAGTGATTTTTGAGATGCTTTTTTAGCTTTTAATTGCGAATGAATAATAAAATAGACAACAATTAATAAAATGATGGATAGTGCAAATAAAGCAACCTCTATCCAATCTAATCTCGCATCCAATGTTTCGTCTCTTTGCTTGTCAAGACGTGAAATGAAAATCCATCCTGAAGCAATGACTACAAGTACATTTATAACAAATCCTAGAAAGATTTTTTTTTCAAACGATATTTTCATTATCTAACATTTTAATTTAATTTTTAAAAAGCTTGATAAGGCAAGGGTTACTTGTCTATCAGTATGAAAGTTAATGAATTATATCCAATTTATTATCTCAAAATTAATTTTTTTAAAGTGAAAGACTACACAAAAAGGATTATCAGTAGATGGTCTACTAAATTTTAATTCTGAAAATTGATTCGGAATTTCTAATTAATTTTTTCTTGTTTTTATCCCCTAAAAACGGAAAGTCAGTTGATAGCTATATTTTTTTTAAGCAAGAGATTAGTTGGCCTTTATTTGTTTTCAAATTTCATCAAGTTTAGGCTCAATAAAATTACAACCAAAGTAACGCCAACATCTGCAGCAATTGCAAAAACCAGATTACTATAGCCCATAAAGGCTAATGCGATAAAAATTACTTTTACCGTGATGGCTCCTATCGTATTGATTTTTATTCTTAGCAAGGTTTTTTTGCTGAGACGAATCAAAAACGGAATAAGGGAAAGTTTATCGTTCATCAAGGCAATATTGGCCGTTTCAATTGCGGTATCGCTCCCAGCAGCTCCCATTGCAATCCCCACGGTACTCAATGCAAGAGCCGGCGCATCGTTTATACCGTCACCCACCATGGCGACGCTACCATATTCTTTTAGTAGGGCACTCATTTCCTCCGATTTGTTTTCTGGAAGCAAGCCTCCAAATACTTTTTTAACACCTACTTTTTTAGCAACATAGTGAGCTGCTTTTTCACTGTCGCCCGTTAGCATTATTAATTCGATATGAAGTGCTTGCAATTCCTTTATAGCAGTAATACTATCCGGTTTAATGGCATCGGTCAAACCAATAATACCAGCTACGCCTTTACCAAAACTGACAACTACACTTGTTTTACCCTCGGAAGCTAATTGTTCGACAATTTTTTCAGCCTCTTCATTTACTTCATGATATTCTCGAATGAATTCAAGTTTGCCTACATAAACAGTTTCATTCTCACAAACTAAACACCTTGCAATAGCTCCTTTCCCCATGATGCTTTTAAAACCTTCGGCTTTATGCGGTTCAAATCCCTCCGCTTTGCTTGCTGTTACGATGGCTTGCGCCAATGGGTGTTCAGAGAAAACTTCTGTTCCAGCAGTACAAGCTAACAATTCTTCGCGGCTAGTTCCGTTTAACGGAAAAACATCGGTAACAATTGGAGTACCATAAGTGATGGTTCTGGTTTTATCTAAGGCAATTGCTTTCACTTGAGCCATGGCCTCGATGTATTTCCCTCCTTTTACCAGAGCCCCTTTTGCGGAAGCATTTCCTATAGCAGCATAGATAGCAACCGGTGTAGAGATTACAAGTGCACATGGACAGGCAATCACTAAGAGCGTAATGGCTTGTTTCAACCACAGATCAAAATCCAAGTGCAGTATGAAAACGGGGACTGCAAAAACCAAAACCGCCATTGCGATTATTGTAGGCGTATAGAATTTAGAAAAGCGTTGGATAAATTTTTGGGTATCACCTCTGGACGCTGCAGCTTCAAATGTCAGCCGAATTATTTTTGCAAAGGTCGTGTCTATGGAAAGGGTTGTAGTTTCCATTTCGATAAAACCATTTTTGTTGAGCGTTCCCGCAAATAAAATATCGCCGTGGCGTTTGTCTTTTGGGATAGGTTCTCCGGTAATTGCTGCTTCATCAACGGTAGTTTCTCCAGATGTTATTTTTCCATCTAATGGAATCATTTCACCTGGTTTTACTTGAATGACAGTCCCTACAGAAACTTTATTTACTGCAATATTTTTATTTTCTAATTTTACAAAAGCGGTTTTTGGGGCTATATTCACTAATTGGTCCAATGCCGATTTTGAGTTCTCAAGACCAATATCCTCCAGACGTTCACCTAAAACGTAAAGGACAATAACAACTGCCGCTTCGGGATATTCGCCTAAATAAAAGGCAGCAACAACAGCAATGGTCATCAGTAAATTAATGCTGCTGAATTTAAGTTTAAAAATTGCTTTTATACCATTCATCAAAACCTCGTGACCTATACCTATAATAAATGCGGCGAAAATATAAGGTGCGTAGGGCATAGGAATGTGTATGCCAATAATCGACAAAATTTCTAAAGTGATAACAATTGTTACGGAAGAAAGTAGAAAGAGAAATTTTTTATCGTCTATTGGCAATTTCATAAGCTGAATTTTATTCTGTTTAGTTTAATTATTAGTTGTCTTTTTATTTAAAAGAACTGGTTCTCCAAAACCAATTTGCTCTAATTTTTTCAATTGAGTTTCTGCATCCCCTACAATTAAATAAATCATCTTGCTGGAGTTTAGATACTTGTCAGAAAGCGCTTTTATATCTGCAATTGTAATGTTTTTTACTGTATTCTCCCTTTGTTTAGCGTAATCAACTGGGAAGTTGTAGTTGCTTATTTCATAAAGCATGTTCAATTTAGAGGCCATTGTTTCAAATTCTCTGGCATTGCTTTTAATCAAATATCCTTTTGTGATATTGAGGTCGTTTTCATTGAAATTAGTACCATATTTTTCGATGATCTCTTTTATTAATCCTACTGATTCATAAGTTACATTTGATCGTACTCCGCTATAAATAGTGAAAGGACCTTTGTTATTCGAACCGTCAAAAGACGAGCCAATTCCATAAGTGTAACCTTTTCCTTCACGCAGTTCTTGCGTAAGCTGTGATGCAAAACTACCTCCTCCTAAACGGTAATTCATAATGTCAGCAGGATAGAAATCTGCGTCTGTGGCAGCAAGCGCTGGATATCCAATTCTTATTACTGATTGTTTTGCACCGGGAACATCGTAGAAATAGATCTTAGAGCTTGCTGGTGCATCTGCAATTTTCATTGTTGGGATAGCAACTTCTTTAGACTTCCAGTTTTTATTTAAAGTAGCTAAAGAACTATTCACCTGCGATTTTGAAACGGCTCCTACAATTTGGAAATTAGTAACAGAAGGTGAAATGTTTTGGTTGTAATACGTTTTTAAATCATCAAGGGTAATGCTGTTAATTGAGTTCTCAGTACCAATTCGATTATTCGATAAAAGTGATTCTTTTCCGTAAATTAATTTTTTGAACTCATTTTTCGCAATACTATTTGGATCCGCCTTTTGCTGTAGCACTTGGCTTAATGTACTTTGTTTTATTAAATCAAATTCTTTAGTATCCCAGCGAGGCTGTAATATAATTTCCTGAACTAATTTTATTGTTTCATTGTAATTCTTTGCCAGTGTGTTTCCAGTAATCATAATGGATTCATCGGTTGCAAATGCGTTAATGGTGGCTCCAAGGCTTTCGATCGCATTTTCTAATTGCTCGGGCGTTTTATTTTGAGTTCCTTTAGTAAGTAACTGTGCTAGCATATTTGAAACACCAATTTTAGCGGGGTTTTCCAGTAACATCCCTCCTTTTATTTGCATTTGAAATTTTACCAACGGCACTTCATAGTTTTCTATTCCTAAGAGTGTTAATCCTGACGGTGATTTTTCTTTCCATACTGTTGGCAGCACAACCTCAGGACTTTCGCCATAGGCAGGTTCGCCACTTCGGTCAAAGCTCGAAGGTGTTTTTTCATAAGTTGCGGCAATACTTGCGTCAAATGATTCTTCTTTACCTTCAATGATTTTTTCTTCAGCGACCTTTGCTAAAGTGGACCCTTCCAAAGCTAAGTTAGCTTCGCCTTTTGGTACAAAACTAGTCGCAATGAAATGTTTGTCTTTTATATATTTTTTATAAACTCGCATCACATCTTCTTTGGTTACAGCAAGGATGTTTTTTACGTCTTGATTAATGAAATCAGGAGTTCCTGCAAAGATTTCATATTGGGCTAACTGAAAGCCTTTTCCTAAAACACTAGATAGTCCGTTGTAAAATGCAGTTTCTTGTCCTGCTTTAATTCGATCTAAATCCTGTTGCGAAATACCATGGCTTTCAAAGTTTTTAAAGGCTTCGTTAATTCCATTCATCACGGTATTCAAATCTGTTTTGTCGAAAGCAACAACATTAAGGATGTACTGTCCTGCTATTTCAGAATTGTATTGTGATAATTCAACTTCATCGGTTAGTTTTTTATCTTCTACCAGTGTTTTGTATAAAGGCGCTTTCTTGCCTTTAGAAAGATAACTGGCCAGAACTTCTAGTGCATAACTATCAGGATGGTATTCGTAAACAGAGGGCCAGGTTAGTGTAAGTTGAGGCAAACGAGCAAAATTATCCTCAAAATAGAATTTTTTAGTTTTAGTCAGGGTTACGGGCTGTTTTTCCATTTTAGGAATAGATTCACCACGTTTAATTTCGCCAAAATATTTTTGCACCCATGCTTTGGCTTGTTTTACATCAAAATCCCCCGCGATGGTTAGCGTTACATTATTAGGAATATACCAGCGGTTGTAAAAATCTTTTACATCTTGAAGAGATGCATTTTGTAAATCTTCTAAAGAACCAATTACTTCCCAATGGTAAGGATGGTTTTCAGGATATAAATTTTTATTGATTATTGCAAAATTATTCCCATAAGGTCTATTGTCGTAGCTCTGTCTTTTTTCGTTTTTTACGACTTGCTTCTCTTTAGCGAGAACTGGATCTGTCACCGTATTAATGAAATAGCCTAGTTTATCGGCTTCTGCCCAAATCATTTTTTCTAAGGCGTCTTTTGGAACAGTTTGAAAGTAATTTGTGCGGTCTCTGCTCGTGGAACCATTGGCACCAGAACCTCCAATACGGGCACTCATTTTATCCAAACCACCTTTTCCTAGATTCTCTGACTCTAAAAATAAAAGATGTTCAAATAAATGGGCAAAACCAGTACGACCGGCTTTTTCTCTTGCTGATCCCACATGGCTAGTTAAGGCAACCGCAACTACGGGGTCAGATCGATCAATATGCATAATGACATGCAGGCCATTGTCTAAGGAGAATTGTTCAAATTCTACTTTGAACTCTTTTGTTTTCGTCGTTTTGGCTTCGTTTTGTGAATAAGAAACTAATACAGTGAATAAGAAAATTGGGAGGGTTAGAAATTGGAGTGATTTCATTTTGAAATTTTAAATTATTGTTATTTATTAAACGGAGTTATTAAAATTAGATTCCAAGGTTGTTAGAATCATCTCTTGTTTTTTTGGTAAAAAAAATGAAGTTGGTGTACTTTTTTAATATCGGGAACTAAGTTAATGAAAAATAGCGTTTCCTGTAATTAATGTAAGATTTTATCTCTTGACATAATGATTATTCTCTTTTCAGTGTATAGTAAAATTTAAAATAATTTAATAGCAGAAGTTTCTATTACTGTTTCTCTTTGCTCATTCTGAAAGATTTTAGAATTAAATAATTCAGGAAATGTTAGATAAGATATGGCTTATTATTAATCGTACTTTTGATAGCGTTTAGAAGATTTTTAATAAAAAGAAGAGAAGTAAGAAGTAATCAAAATTTTTATTCATTTTTATCTTTTGGGAGTTTATTGCTATTGATAGTCTATGCAGTTTAACTTTAATTTTGAAAAGGGAGTTTAATCTTAAAAAAGGAAATACCTTTGTCGTTTAGTTTTAAAAATTTAAATCTTTCTCAATAATGAAAATAAACTTAAAGAACGGAATTGATCAACTCATTTTCGGGATGAAACAAAAGGATGTTACCGCGATATACGGTAAACCGGATAGAAACTATAAGGATGAAGATGACAACGTTATTTTTGCTTATAATACACTTAAAATACGTTTGACATTCTACAAAGAGGAGGACTTTAAACTAGGGTATATGGTAGCTTCTAATCCAAATTTAGAGTTATTCGGACATAAAGTGATTAATAGAAAAATCAGTGAAGTCAAAAAAGAATTGGCTGCAAAAGGAGTAGCCAAATTCACTCAGGAAGAATTTGATACTTTCGAAAACTATTTTAATGAAGATAATTGGATTATCTTTCAAACAGAATTTGATGAGGTTGTAAAAGTGGAAGTAGGTGCAATCATCAATCAAAAAGATGAATTTGACTGGAAGTTTAAGAGCAAATAATAGTTAGAGAACTCTATAAAACAAAAACCCGATACATTTTTAATGTATCGGGTTTTTGTTTTAAAGTCTCATTAAAAGTCTTTATGTTATTGTTATTGTTTTGGTGTTGTTGTTGGTTTTTCGAACATTTCCAATTCAAAAATCAGGGTCGTATTTGGCGGTATAACACCACCAGCACCTTGTTCCCCATAAGCTAGCTTAGAGGGGATAAAAGCGACTACCTTGTCTCCATAAGACATTAAAGATAATGCTTCTAAAAAGCCAGGAATCATACCCTCTTTTTTTCCTGCTTGAAAAGGAAAAGCCTGGTATCCGTTTTGTGCGGCTCTATACTGATCGTATTTACCGTACGATTTATTTACGTCTTCATAGCTACTGTCAAATAAGCTTCCATCTTCAAAATAACCGGCATAGTGAAAATAGAAAGTACTACCGTCAATCGGTTTTACATCTGTACCTTTTTGAACTATTTTGTAAGTCAATCCAGAAGGTGTTGTAGTAGCAGTTGCTTTTACAGTAGCGAAATAAGCCTTTTTTGAAGCGATTACCGGCGCATATTTTTCCATATAGACTTTTTTACTTTCTGCTTCAGCCGCTGCTTGCTTCGCTTTGTTTCCTGCTTCAGCTGCTACTTGCTTCGCTTTATTTTCTGCATCGATTAATGCTTGTTTCTTAGCATCTTCTTCTTTATTTAAAAAATAATCGGAGAATACTTTTGGAGCATCAAACTTTTTTGCCAAAGCACCTTTTCTTGTAATAGTTATCTTTGTAATCGCATCACCCTGAGCAATCGCATTTACGACGTTCATGCCCTCAGTTACATGGCCAAAAATAGTGTGCTTTCCGTTTAACCATGGCGTATCTTTATGAGTTATAAAAAACTGAGTGGAATTGCTCGCTGGACCAGAGTTGGCCATAGCCAAAACACCACTTTTGTCAAACTTCAGGTCAGTGACTTCATCTTTAAAAGCGTAGCCAGCAGTACCACCACCACTTCCTGTAGGATCTCCTCCCTGAATCATAAAGTCTTTGATGACTCTGTGAAATTTTAAACCATCATAAAAAGGTTTCCCCTTCAATTTATCATTTGTAACAAAAGTGTTTTTTCCTTCAACAAGCGAAATGAAATTAGCAACCGTAACAGGTGTTTTTTCAAACTCTAACTGAGTGGTTATATCGCCTTTAGTTGTAGAAATAGTTGCAAAGATACCTTCGACAACTGGAGCTTTTACTACGGCCTTAACTGCTGAGACAGGTTTCTTAGTAGGGACTATTTTTTTTGTGGTTTGAGCCTGTGCACTTATCATTCCGATGCACATTAAAAATAGAAGTTTAAGTTTCATTTTATATTTATTTAAGGAATAATTTATAAAGATCTATTCGGCTATTGAGGCATTACTTCCATTAATTCGATTTCGAAAACGATATTTGCATTAGGAGGAATTACATCTCCCGCGCCACCAGCACCGTAGGCTAAGTGAGAGGGGATGAACAAAATTGCTTTATCACCAAAAGATAATTTTTCTAACCCTTCAATGAAACCAGGAATCATGCCATCTTTTTTTCCTGCCTGAAAAGGAATAGGCTGATATCCATTTTGAGCAGCTCTGTCTGGATCAAATTTCCCATAAGTTTGAGCTACATTTTCTATACTCGTATCAAAAAGATGACCGTCTTCCAGAAAACCTGCGTAATGAATAGATAGCGGTGCACCCTTTGCAGGTTTTTTGCCCCCTGCTTTGTGAGTGATTACATATTTAAGGCCGGTAGAAGTTTTTGTTGCTTTACTTTTTAAGGCATTAAAATATTTAACCTTGTCTTCACGAACATCTTTATATTTCTCGTCGTATTTTTTTTTGCTTTGTTCTGCTAAAGCCAATTTTTGCTTTTGCTTTTCAGACTCCACAGAGAAGTAATCGTAGAATGTTTTTACCGCGTTAAACTTTTTTGCAGCTTCTCCTTTTCGAATAATTGTAACTTTATTCAAGTAGTCGTTCTGTTCAATCAAGTTTACAACATTCATTCCTTTATCAACTACATGTCCAAAAATGGTGTGCTTACCGTCTAACCATGGGGTTGCAACATGCGTAATAAAAAATTGACTGCTATTAGTTGCAGGGCCATTATTTGCCATTGCCAAAACGCCACCACCATCAAAACGCAAATCGGTAATTTCATCCTTAAATTTGTATCCGGCATCACCTGAACCTGTACCTAATGGATCTCCAGTTTGTATCATGAAATCTTTAATAACTCTGTGGAACCTCAGGCCATCATAAAATGGTTTTGCTTTCAGGTTATCATTGGTAACGAAATCATTTTTACCTTCGGCCAAAGTAACAAAGTTGGCTACAGTAATAGGTGCTTTTTTATAATCTAAAGCTACTATTATAGTTCCTCTGCTAGTTTCTAGTTTTGCATATAAACCATCTGGAAGATTGCTGTTTTCCTCATTGCAGGAATATAGTGTAGCAATTGCAAGTAATACGAATAGGATTCTTTTTTTCATAACGATAGTGATTAACTTACTATTTTAAAGTGTCTTTTGCTTTTTTTATTGGAGCTGCTGCTTGTGGGGTACTGTCTGGTTGTGCCTTTTTTAAAGTTGGAACTGTAGTAATTGATTTTGTTTCCAATTGTTTTTTATAAACGGCTTCCGGTTTAAAATCGTGTAATGTAACAGTACAGATTAAAGGCTGGTTTACACCAATTCTTTTATTGTCTCCATGATAACCAAACCCCATATGCGAAGGAAAAAGAAAATTTACTTTTTCATTTTTATGCATTAGTTTGATTCCGTCTCTTAATCCCATCATAATGTCCTGTTTATCGACATAATATATTTGTGGTCTCAATTCTAATTCAGAGTATATGACAGCACCACTAAGGTCTTTTATTTCATAATCAAAGAAAACGACATCTCCTCTTTTTGGGCTTAGGGTGTCTATTTCATTTGCAGTTTCATAAGAATACCAATAGCCTTTTGAAGAAGCAATATAATCCACTTCTGGATCGCTTTTCATTAGTTTCTTGATCTGATCTTCTTCGCCAGCCACTAATTTTTTATTTCTTACCACTGATTTTTTCATGAAACTTCCTGAAGTTTGTGAAATTGGTCTTCGGGCTTCCTGCTGCTGTTTACAACTGGAAACCGTAAGAAAAAAAAATAAAGCAATTGCAATAATAGGACTAAATTTCATGATGTCTTATATTGTTAGTTTTGTTATTAAATCTTCAAATTTACGTACTGTTTCTTCCATGGATACTTCTGATTTTCCTCCAGCCGCATTGCGGTGTCCTCCACCTTGAAAATGATCTCTTGCAAATTGATTTACATCAAAGTCTCCTTGTGAACGGAAAGATATTTTGATTATTTTTTCGTCCTTATTTTCGATGAAAATGGCTGTAAATACAATTCCTTTTATACTCAAACCATAGTTTACGATGCCTTCCGTATCTCCTTTCACATAACCAAAGGTATTCAATTCATCCTGAGTAAGGGTAGTATAGCTTGCATGATGTTCTGAAATTACCTTCAAATTTTGAAGTGCTCTACCCAATAGTTGCAATCTACTGTAAGAACTATTTTCAAAAAGTAAATTGGGTATTTTAGTGTTCTCAACACCTAAATCAATTAAATCAGCAACAATTCTATGTGTATTTCCTGTAGTTCCTGGGAATCTGAAAGAACCAGAGTCGGTTAGAATTCCAGTATAAATACAGGTTCCTATAGTCTTATCGATATCTTCTTTTTTACCAAGAAAGGAAATGAAGTTGTACAGCATTTCACAAGTAGAACCAAAAGAGGTGTCTGAATAAGTATAAGCAGCATAGTCATCTGGCTTTTGATGATGGTCAATCATTATAAATGGCGCCTTCATCACGGCTAAAACAGCCTCCATATCACCCCCTACACGGTGCAAGGCATTAAAGTCTAGCGTAAAAATAAGATCGGCGGTCTCTAGTATTTTAGTGCAATTTTCTTTGTCTTTTTCGAATATTTTAATGGCCTCTGAGCCTGGAAGCCAAGAAAGGAACTCCGGAAATTCATTAGGAGCAATCAAGATAGGTTCGTGATTGTTTTTTAATAAAAAATGATATAATCCTAAAGTAGAACCCATAGCATCCCCGTCAGGTCCTCTATGTGGAATGATTGCAATTTTTTTTGGTGTTGCTAATAACAACTGTATCGCTTGAATGTCTTGTATTTTCATAGTGTGCGAAATTACATTTTTTTAATGTAAAGTTGAAAATATTTAGAAGTTAACGTTGTTTTTCATTTCAAAAATTGTCTAATCTTCTTCTTTTGAATTTTTCATACAAATGATATTTAGGTCCTTTTACAATTTGTGAATTGTAAATACCTATTGGTCCCGAGGCTAAATAAGCTGTGAAACAAGCAATCCCTATAAATAATCCACTTTCTATACCAAAGAGTTCCATTCCCATAACGGTACAGGCAATAGGGGTATGTGTGGCTCCTGAAAAGACAGCTACAAACCCCATTCCAGCCAAAAGAGCAATAGGCATTGGGACAAAAATGGATAAGGCACTTCCCATGGTGGCGCCAATAAAAAATAAGGGAGTAACTTCACCTCCTTTAAATCCAGCACCTAAAGTAAATCCAGTGAATAATATTTTTAGTAAAAAGTCATAATATCCACTTGGATTAGAAAATGATTCGACAATTATAGGGACACCTAAACCTTGGTATTTTGTGGTTCCGATGAAATACATTGCGAATGCTAGTAGTATCCCTCCCACAAAAGGACGCAATGGCGGATATTGGATTGTTCGCGAAAATAATGCACCCCAAAAATGAGTGCTTCTTGAAAAAAGCATGGCTGCTAGTCCAAACAATATACTAACAGGAATAATCCAAAGCAGTAATTTAAAAGTAAATGCAGGGACGACAGGAATTGTATAATGGGTGTGTTGTACTTCCCAGAATTCGACTGTGTAGTACGCCATAAAGGCTACTAAAAAAGATAAAATAATGCTTTTGAAACTCACTTTACTAAAGTAGAGTACCTCTAAAGCAAATAAAGCACCGGTCAACGGTGTCCCAAAAACGGAAGCAAATCCCGCACTGATTCCGAGTATGATAATTGTTCTTCTGTCTGAATTATCAAGTTTAAAAAGGCCCGTAAACTGATCGGCTATTGCACCTCCCATTTGCACAGCAGTTCCTTCACGACCGGCTGAGCCTCCAAAGAAATGGGTAATGATCGTACCTACTAACACTAACGGAGGCATTATTAAAGGAATCCTCTTTTTAGGAGTTTCATATTCTTCTAATAATAAATTGTTTCCTTTTACTGCTTCTTGACCATAATAGTGATATCCTAATCCTATAACTAATCCACCTATTGGCAAAAGCCAAATAATCCAGTTGTGCTGCCCTCTATATTGAGCAGCCCAATTTAACGCCACTAATAAAAAAGCAGAGGCTGAGCCAGACAAAAAACCTATCAAAACACAAATGAAAATCCATTTGAGAGCTCCTTCTACAATTTTTTTTATTTTTTCTAAATTCATTCTTTTCAACATCGGTATTACCCAAGCAATTTTTTGCTAAAGTATTATATTCCTTCGGAAATATTGTGTTTTTCAGGAAGTACAGCTGTAAATTCAATTTCTACAAGATATTCAGGAGCTACTAATTTACTAATTTCATAAAAACCGGTAGTAGGTTTTACTTCTTTAAAAAAATGTGCATGTGCTTTAGCAACGGCCTCAAAGGAAGTGATGTCAGTAGTAAAAATTCGGGTGCGAATGACATCTTTCATGCTTGCATTTAAATCTTCAAGTACTTTTTCTACTCTTTCAAGAATATTAAATGTTTGAGAGTAAGCATCATCTGCTTTTACTTTTTCTCCATCTACAATCGCTACGGTTCCTGAAACTTCAATAATATTCCCAATACGTACAGCGCGACAATAGCCCATTTTATCTTCCCAAGGCGAACCTGTTAATATGTTTTCTCTTTTCATTTTGATAGTTTTTAGCTTGTTAATTAAGGAATGGTATTTGGTTATCTAGTTTTTGGTATATTTTTTGCAATTTATAAAAAATATTAAAATAAAAAATACTGATTTTATATAAATAAGTTCGATTTTGAAAGGGCTGCTTTAGCATATTTTATTTACTAAAACATACTATTATTGAAAATTTGAAGTTATAAAAGGAAGTATAAAGTATACCATTTTTATGTTTTTATAATTTTGGTTTTTTACTTTAAAAAAAATGAACATATGATAAATAGATACACAATTAAAATGAAGCAAATTTTCTTTTTTCTTTTTTTATTAGGAATGATTTCTAATAGTTATTCTCAGGAAGAATTTAAAGGTAAATTTAAAGCGGTTCCTCCTAAAAGCAAAGAATTGAAAGTTGAGGCAGTAGTTCCTAGAGATCCAGGACCACCCCAGGTTATACCGTATGTTGCTGCTGCTATACCAGAAAACACTTTTAAAGTCCCCAAAAATGATGTTATAATTGCTTCAGAAGTTTATAGAAGAAATCAAGATTTAGGTCTTTTTAAAACCAATTCTAAAACAGCAAAAGTTAGGTATCGCGATGCAGCTTATGTTGATGGTGATAAAATTAGGATTTACGTAAACTATAAAGTGGTAGATTATGAAGTTTTATTGGAAGGAGAATTTAAAGGATTTGAAATAAAACTTGAAAAAGGGATTAATAGAATAGATTTTGAAGCTTTAAATGAAGGTTTTGCCTCACCAAATACGGCAGAATTTGAAGTTTATGACGATAATGGAAAGTTGATCTCTTCAAGTCAATGGAATATAGGCGAAGGTTACAAGGCTACAATAATTGTAGACAAACAATAATCTATAAGTAGTTTGTTAATTTTTTTAAAACAATGAGGAATTGGATGGTGATACTAAGCCTAGAATGTGTTTCATTGCTAAATTAGGTTAATTTTTATTTAATGTTAGTCTAAGGTTTTGTTTTCTAAATAGAAAGCACGGTATATTTGTCGCAACTTGATATTTAGAGTATTTAAAAACAAAGTAGTATAATATGAAACAGATATTATTGGTTATTATGATGTGTTTTGCAATAAACAGCTATTCTCAAACTGAGTTTAGTTCTAAGTTTAAAGCAATACCTCCTTTAGATACAAGCATTAAAACTAAAAAAGCAATGCCAGCAACGGTTGCGCCACCAGATATTGTAGCTCCAAATATTTTAAAAAAGCCTGAAGTTAAATTTCAGAGTACTAATTTTAAAATTGGTGATCCTGATCCTATTTCTATGATTCAAACCAATGATTTTATTAATCCAGGTGATGAAATACGAGATAAAATGAACAAGAGTATTGAGAAGTCATTAGTAAGTAGTGGCTTAAAGGAGGATACATCGTATCTCAATTTAAAAGACTTGGATTTTGGAATCATTCGTACAAAGTCAAAATCTTTAGTGATTCGAGTGCGAGATTATGGTGCAATTGACGGAGATTTGATAAAGGCTACCGTTATACACAATTATAAGAGTGCTGTCGTAGCAAATAATTTATACTTAGAATCAAGTTTCAAGGACATCAAAATAGATCTTCAAGCGGGACTTAATTATTTAGAGTTACAGGCCTTAAACCGAGGGGCTTTGGGAGGAAATACAGGAGCTTTTTATATTTATGATAACGAAGGAAATTTATTACTGTCTGATTTATGGAATAATTTTGATACCGGAGTCAAATCTAAATTTACATTTATAAAAGAGTAAAAGTTTTTTTTTATATACTAGAAAGGATCTGCTGTAACTTTAAACTTCATGTCTGCTTTTACCGTAATATCTGTAGTCAGTGTTTCCCTAATGACTGCTTCCGTTCTCAATTTATAACTGGAAGCTTTGATGTAATTGTCTAATTTTTCAGAAGTGGGAGTAAGAACTATCGTGTTTGTTGTAGCGCTGATATTTTCCAAATAAGCCAACTCTATTTCATCATTTGCATCAGTTGAAATATAGATGTGGATTGATTTTAGAAAGCTAAAGGTTTTACCATCAGGATCTGTGATACTTAATTTTAATTCCTTCAATTTAACATCTTTGACTAAATTAGCTTTTGTGTTGTTGTTTTCAAATTCGGCGCTAGAGTTTGTAGGGACATCCGGCGTTACTATTCCACTAGCAATGTTAAGCGGAAAATTACTTGCGATTTTAAACTCTGTTTGATTGGAAACAGTAAATGTCAGTAACTGATCTACAACACTGCAGGAAACGATAAAAAGGCTTAAAGTGGCAAAGGCTGTATAAATATATTTTTTCAAAATGTTTTTTTTTTTTTTTTCATTGCAAAAGTAATTAATAAAAAAGGAGTAATGCTTTAATGAAGAGGCTTCTGTCTTTATATTTTTCTTTTTTGCTTATCGGTTTTTTTGTAAACAATTATATGCTAGTAGCTTGTGTTTTTTTTTGTATTTATATGTAGCTGTTTTTCATATGTAGTTATTTCTTATATTATATCATAATTAAGCTTAAAATCGAAGTGTTGGTTAGTTTTATTTTAGTAGTTTCCCCCTTTTTTATTATTATAAATGTTACGACGGAAAAATAATTTACAATTTTTCAAAATTCAATTTTTCAATTCCGAATATAAAAAGTATTTTTGCGCATGCAACACAACGTACTTATTTTAGATTTCGGATCGCAATATACACAGCTTATTGCGCGTAGAGTTCGCGAATTAAATATATTCTGCGAGATTTTCCCATACAATCATTTTCCGAGTGATTTATCAAGTTATAAAGCCGTAATTCTTGGTGGAAGCCCTTTTTCTGTTAGAGGAGAAGATGCGCTACATCCAGATTTATCTCAAATTAGAGGTAAACTACCTCTGCTTGCCGTATGTTACGGAGCACAATACTTAGCTCATTTTAGTGGTGGGGAAGTAGCAGCTTCAAATACGAGAGAATACGGTAGAGCTAATTTATCTTATATTAAAGAGGATGAAGTTTTCTTTGAAGGTGTTTCAGAGGGTAGCCAAGTCTGGATGAGTCATAGTGACAGTATAAAAGCTTTGCCAACTAATGGCGTAAAGCTTGCTAGTACGCACGATGTTGAATTTGCAGCTTATAAAATTGAGGGCGAAACAACTTATGCTATTCAGTACCATCCAGAAGTTTTTCACTCTACAGATGGATCAAAAATGCTGGAAAATTTCTTAGTAAAAATTGCCGAAGTTCCTCAAAATTTTACTCCAAATGCTTTCGTTGAAGAAATGGTTGCGGAGTTGAAAGAGAAAGTTGGAAATGATAAAGTGGTTTTAGGTCTTTCTGGCGGAGTAGATTCTACTGTAGCAGCGGTTTTATTACATCAAGCTATTGGTAAAAATCTATACTGTGTTTTTGTGAATAACGGATTACTTCGTAAAAACGAATACCAAAGTGTATTAGATCAATACAAAGGAATGGGTTTAAACGTTAAAGGAGTAGATGCCGGAGATCGTTTCTTGTCAGAATTGGCAGGAGTAAGTGATCCCGAAACCAAACGTAAAATTATTGGTAGAGTATTTATAGAAGTTTTTGATGATGAATCTCATTTAATTGAAGACGTAAAATGGTTAGCACAAGGAACCATTTATCCTGATGTAATTGAGTCGGTTTCTGTAAAAGGACCTTCAGCGACAATAAAATCTCACCATAATGTAGGTGGTTTACCTGATTATATGAAATTGAAAATAGTAGAGCCACTCCGTATGCTTTTTAAAGATGAGGTACGTAGAGTAGGGGCTTCATTAGGAATTGATCCAGAATTATTAGGAAGACATCCTTTTCCTGGACCTGGATTGTCTATTAGAATCTTAGGAGATATCACGCCTGAAAAAGTTAGTATTTTACAAGATGTAGATGCGGTTTTTATTGATGGTTTGAAATCTTGGGGATTGTATGACAAAGTATGGCAAGCTGGAGCAATTCTTCTTCCTGTAAATAGTGTTGGAGTAATGGGCGATGAACGTACTTATGAAAAAGTAGTTGCCTTACGTGCAGTTGAATCTACAGATGGTATGACAGCTGACTGGGTACATTTACCTTATGATTTCTTAATGAAAGTATCTAATGATATTATAAATAAAGTGAAAGGAGTTAATAGAGTGGTATATGACATTAGTTCAAAACCACCAGCAACAATTGAATGGGAATAGGACCTATTGATTGTCTATATTAAAAATTTAAATTTTAATGATCTATATATAAACGGTACCAATTTTTTAATTAAAATTTGGTACCGTTTTTGTTATCTTTGAACCAATAATATATATACCTACTATGATGAAGTATTTTTTTGCAATCTACATAACTGTTTTCTTCTTTACCACAAACGTTTTTTCACAAGAAAAACCCATTACGCATAAAGTGGAGAAAGGAGAAACTATCAATCAAATAGCACAAAAGTATCGCGTTACTCCTTTTGATATTTATCAATTAAACCCAGATGCACAAAGTGGTCTAAGGCCAAACAGTGTTTTGCTGATTCCAAATAAAGCAGGGGCGCAAATTACAAGTGTACCGACTAAAACAATTGTACAGGGGCAGTCTCATTTAGTAATTGCAAAAGAAACCTTGTACGGAATTGAAAAGAAATATGGGATTTCTGATGAAGACTTGAAAAGAGTAAATCCATTTCTTGAAAACGATGGGTTGCAAATAGGGCAAACCCTTACCATTCCTTCAAAAAATTCTCCGAAAAATTCTCCTAAAAATACTATCGTAAATCAAGATAAATTTATTTATCATGATGTACTTGCTAAGGAAACGAAATATTCTATTTCTAAGAAATATGGAATTACTATTGAGGAATTGGAAAAACGCAATCCTGAAGTGATTAGTAATTTACCTATTGGATACAGACTGATAATTAAAGGGGTAGCTCCAAAAGTTGTAGAGAAAGTAACTGAGAAAGTAGAGTCAAAAGACGAAAAGGAGAAACAAAACCTTAAAAGTGCTTTAACAGTTATTGATTATGTTGCTTACGAAGTAAAGCCTAAAGAAACGCTATACAGTTTGTCAAAGATGTTTGATATGACCCAAGAGGAACTTATTGCACTTAATCCAGACCTTAACAACGGAGTTGAAATAGGGATGCTTTTGAGAATTCCTTCTAAAACTCCAGTCTCAATTGACGATAAAAAGGAATACAAGTCTTTGTCTAAAAAGATTACTTACGATAACCGTAAAAGAATGGTTATGCTTTTGCCTTTTAATCTTGCTAATATAGAGGGGGATACTATAAACTCTACTTATAGCCGTTTGAAAAAAGATAAGTTTTTAAACATGACTTTAGACTTTTATGCTGGAGCTCTAATAGCAATTGATTCAGCTAAAACTTTGGGGCTTCCTATCGATGTCGAGATTTATGATTCTCGTGAAACTAAAAACAGTTCTGATGTCGCGGCACTAATTCAAAGTAAAAATCTTGTAAACGCTAATGCGATAATTGGTCCGTTTTATCAAAGTAATGCTGAGGCAGCGGCGCAGTTAGTGGGTATGAATAATGTACCAGTTATTTCTCCACTATCAAAAGATATTGGGAATCCTTTTGCTAATTTATATCAGACGATACCTACGAATGAAGTTATTAAGGGGGCGATGTTTGATTACATGCGTGCAAGAAATGGTAATATTATAGCTGTAGTAGACAAGAAAAAGGAGTCTATTATGCAATACATAAAACAATACCAAAAAGAAGTTCTCTTCGTTGCTTTTAAAGAGAATGGGAGTTTATCTTCAGAAAGTCTAAAAAGTATGTTAGTTAAAGGTAGAATGAATTATGTTGTAATGGAAACAGGGAATACTTGGATGATAAAAACGACTATAGCAGCTATGTTGAGTTCTATGCCTGCATATCAAGTACAATTGGTGATTTTAGAGCCTAATGAAACATTAGATACTGATGAAATTAAATTTACGAATCTTACGAAACTGAAATTAATGTATCCGTCGGTTACTAGTGATTATGTATCTCCTGAAGTGGCAATTTTCGAAAAAAAGTTCAGAAAGGCAAACAATATTTTTCCTAGTGATTACGCTACTCGTGGTTTTGATATGACTTTTGATACTATGATTCGATTGGTTCAAAATAAAAGTTTTGAAGAGACTGTAAATTCAGCGGCGACAAAACGAGGAGAAAATAAATTCGAATATTATAGAAAAGAAGATGGTGGATACACTAATAAAGGTGTTTTTATTTTGTATTATGACACGGATATGACTATTAAAGAAGCAAACTAATGATGTTAAAAGTAACCTACTTAGGAAATTTAAGAACATCATCGATACATTTACAATCAGGAAATGAAATTGTTTCGGATGCTCCTTTGGATAATAACGGAAAAAGGAGAGGCTTTTTTGCCTAACGATACCGTTGCAAATGCTTTAGCGAGTTGTATAATGACGTTATGGGAATAAAAGGCCGAGATATCAATGTGGATATTACCGGAGCTACAGCCTCAGTTAAAAAAATCATGAACGCCGAGCCAAGACGAATTGGAACAATAGAGATTGTCTTTGATATGAATATCAGTGCAGATCAAAAAAGGCGAAATTATTATAGAAAAGACAGCGATGACTTGTGCTATTTTCTTGAGTTTAAATCCTAAAATTGGAAAACGAATCACTTTTAACTAGAAATAATTAAATAGCTTAGAGGTTTGGGAGTTAAACGTTTGAATTTTCTAACTCCCGCTTCTATCTTCAAATCTACTACTTCATTCTTAATGGATAAAAATCAACAACAACTTATAAAATTAGCCCATACAAAAATGCCTTTTGGAAAGTACGAAGGAAAGTTCTTAATCGATTTACCTGAGTACTACGTAGTATGGTATAATAACAAAGGCTTCCCCAAGGGAGAATTAGGCGAGCAATTAAAACTTATATATGAGTTAAAGCTGAATGGACTGGAGGAATTGATAAGAAATATTAAAAAAAGATATCCAAAACCTCACTAATTTAAGAAATTAGGGAGGTTTTTTGTTTAAAAGGGTTTGTATTAAGGAATTGTCAATTTTCCGAATTATCTCATTTTCAAATTAGCATATTCTCAATTTATAATCGTATTTTTGCCGAGTTTTTGACACAACTACAATACAAACAACAACAGCATGAATCAAACGAAATATATTTTTGTTACTGGCGGTGTGACTTCTTCTTTAGGGAAAGGTATAATCGCAGCATCATTGGCAAAATTGTTACAAGCACGAGGGTATCGGACAACTATCCAAAAATTCGACCCCTATTTAAATGTTGATCCGGGTACTTTAAACCCATACGAACATGGAGAATGTTATGTTACGGATGATGGTGCTGAAACTGATTTAGATTTAGGACATTACGAACGTTTCTTGAATGTTCCTACTTCTCAAGCCAATAATGTTACTACAGGAAGAATTTATCTTTCAGTTATTGAAAAAGAAAGAAGAGGAGAATTTCTTGGAAAAACAGTACAAGTAGTTCCTCATATCACCAATGAAATAAAAGACAGAATGCAATTGCTTGGTAATTCAGGTGATTTTGATATTGTTATAACTGAAATTGGTGGAACAGTTGGGGATATAGAATCCTTGCCTTATATAGAATCTGTACGTCAACTTGTTTGGGATCTAGGGGAGCATAATGCAATTGTTATTCACTTAACTCTAGTACCTTATTTAGCTGCAGCAGGAGAGCTGAAAACAAAACCTACACAACACTCAGTAAAAACTTTAATGGAGAGCGGAATTAAAGCTGACATTTTAGTTTGTAGAACGGAGCATGAAATTTCAGATGAAATTCGTAATAAATTAGCCTTATTTTGCAACGTGAAAAGAGAAGCGGTTATTCAATCTATTGATGCGGCGACTATTTACGAAGTGCCCAATTTAATGTTAGAAGAAGGTCTTGACGTTGTTGCTTTAAAGAAATTAGACTTGCCTAAAAAAGCAGCTCCAGATTTGAAACATTGGAATACTTTTTTACGAAGAATAAAAAACCCAAAGCATAGCATAAACATCGGATTGATTGGTAAGTATGTAGAAATGCAAGATTGCTATAAATCAATTTTAGAAGCGTTTATTCATGCAGGGGCTTCAAATGAGACTAAAGTAAATATAATTTCAATCCATTCTGAGTATATTAACGCCTCAAATATCGAAGAGAAATTCAAAGATCTTGACGGTGTGCTTGTAGCGCCAGGTTTTGGTGAAAGAGGGATTGAAGGAAAGATAGAAGCAGTTCGTTATGCACGTGAAAATAAAGTTCCGTTTTTCGGAATTTGTTTGGGAATGCAAATGGCTGTTATCGAATACTCCAGAAATGTTTTAGGATATGCTGATGCTAATTCGACAGAAATGAACGAGGGAACTAAGCATCCTGTAGTGAATTTAATGGAAGAGCAAAAGAATGTAACTGACAAAGGAGGAACAATGCGTCTTGGAGCTTGGAAATGTGATATCAAACCAGACTCGTTAGCTTATAAAATTTACGGAGAGTCAACAATTTCTGAACGTCACCGTCACCGTTATGAGTACAACAGTGCTTACGTTGATGAATTGCAAAATGCAGGATTGAAAGCGTCAGGAGTGAATCCAGATACAGGTTTAGTTGAGATCGTGGAATTGGAAGATCATCCTTTTTTCATTGGTGTACAATACCATCCAGAATATAAAAGTACCGTTGCAAATCCACATCCTATTTTTGTGAATTTTGTAGCCGCTGCTGTAAAAGCAAAAAAGAAATAATTTCAGTATTTCAATACGATAATGGAATCTAACTTTTGTTTATTGGCAAACGATAAGCGATGAAACATAAATAATTTTATAATAATGGAACAGAAGAAATTTGACCCGAATTCGATAATTGGTTTTGTATTGATTTTTGGGATATTACTTTGGATAATGTATCAAAATCAACCAGACCCTAAGGCAATTGCTGCTGAGAAAGCGCAAAAGGAGATGGTGATTAAGGAAACTAAAACTAAAGAGTTAAACGATAAAGTAGTTGCCGAAGCAACAGCTGCTGTTGCTGTGACTGGAGATTCTACGCAATTAGCACAATTAGAAAAAAAGCTTGGAAATTTTGCTTATTCAGCTACATTGCCATCTGCTAAAGAAGGTTTTACTACTATCGAAAATAAATTAGTTAAGTTAAAAATTGCTAATAAAGGTGGATATATTGTTGAAGCTACTTTAAAAAAATTCGAAAGATTTAAAAAAGGTTCTGGACAATTAGTGGAGTTGATTAAAGACAACAACGCTAATTTAAATGTACAGTTGCTAACTAGTGACAACCGTACTTTAAATACTAAGGATTTATACTTTGAACCAACTTTAACAAAAAATGGTGAGGATCAAATTTTAAGTATGCGTTTGAAAGCGGGTGCAAATGAATATTTAGAATATAAGTATGTTTTAAAGGCAAATGATTATATGTTAGACTTTAATATTCAGTCTCAAGGATTGAGTAAAGTATTAAATACATCTAAGCCATTAAACCTAGAGTGGGACTTGAAAACATATACTAATGAGAAGAGTATTGGTTACGAAAATCGTTATGCGCAGCTTTATTACGAACATGAAGAAGGGAAAAGTAATTATTTAGGACTTGGAAACGACAAAACGGAAACAGTTGAAGATGTATCTTATATTGCTTATAAGCAACACTTTTTTAGTTCTATTTTAGTATCAGATGTACCTTTCACTAAAGCAGAATTATTTTCAAATAATTTAGTTAAAGATGATAAAGTTGATACAATTTTTACAAAACAATTTAAAGCAGTTGTTCCTTTAGCGTTTAAAAACGGTGAGATTGATCAAAAAATGAATTGGTACTACGGTCCAACTGATTACGGTTTATTGAAAAGTTATGGAAAAAATCTAGAAGATATTGTTGCTTTAGGTTGGGGTATTTTTGGATGGATTAACCGTCATGCCTTTATTCCGATGTTTGGTTTCTTAAGTTCGTTTATTCAACATGGTTGGGCTATTATAGTGTTTACCGTATTAGTTAAACTAGCGATGTCCCCTATTACATACAAATCATTTTTGTCACAGGCAAAAATGAAAGTATTGAGACCTGAAATTAATGAGCTTGGGGAAAAATTCAAAAAAGACCCAATGAAGAAACAACAGGAAACAATGAAGCTTTACAATAAAGCGGGCGTGAATCCTATGGCAGGTTGTATACCGGGACTGATGCAGGCCCCGATATTCTATGCTTTATTTCAATTCTTTCCTTCGGCAATAAGCTTGAGACAAAAAGGATTCCTTTGGGCAGACGATTTATCTTCTTTTGACTCCATTTATGAGTTGCCGTTTCATGTTCCAGCATACGGGAATCATATTAGTTTGTTTCCTATTCTTGCTTCGATAGCTATTTTCTTTTATATGAAAATGACGACTGGAGATCAACAAATGGCCGCTCCTACACAAGAAGGGATGCCAGATATGGCAAAAATGATGAAAATCATGATTTATGTTTCGCCATTAATGATGTTGTTTTTCTTCAATAGCTATGCTTCAGGATTGAGTTTGTATTATTTTGTTTCTAATACTATTACAATAGGAATCATGCTTGTGATTAAGAATTATATTATTGATAGTGATAAGATTCATGCTCAAATTCAAGAGAACAAGAAAAAAGAGCCTAAGAAACAAGGTAAGTTCCAACGTAAACTTCAAGAAGTTATGGAACAAGCTGAGGCTCAAAAAGCAAAAGACCAAAAGAAATAGTAATTTCTACATCATAAAAAAAGCTCCCAATATTGGGAGCTTTTTTGTTTTTAGTAAATTCCTTTTTTTAAAAAGTAGGTAGTGGTACTTTGTCTAGATCAGGAATGACTCCATTGGAGTATGTACATGAGTTGCAGTGATTTCTGCTTTTCTGGTTTTTTTATTTCCAATTTTAGTTCGCCTTGTCAATAAAATTTTAAAGGTTTGGGGTAGTTTGTAACGTAGCGACGATTTGACCCTCTGTGAAACTAGATGGGAGAATATTTCCTGATACCAAATGGTCTTAGAGCTTTTGTGGAGTTGTCGTTAGAAACGCATGCGATTGCTGTAGGGGTTAACTTCGTAGTAGAATTGTAGAATTGAGAGTGATGTCCTTCAGGCTCAAATTCAAAAGAGCAAGTAAAAAGAGTCTAATTAACAAGGCAAAAACTTCAACGTAAATTTCAAAAGTTATGGAACAGTATGAGACTCAAAAAAGCAAAGCATTAAAAGAAATAATTGTTTCTACTTCATAAAAAAAGCTCCCAGTTATGGGAGCTTTTCTGTTTTTAATAAATTCATTTTTTAAAAAGTAGGTAGAAGCACTTTGTCTAGAGCATGAATGACTCCATTAGAACATTGTACATCAGTTGCAATGATAGTAGATTTTCTGGCTCTTGCATCTTCAATTTTGGCTCCCCCTGTCAATAGAACTTTAAAGGTTTGAGGAGTTTGAAGCGTAGCAACAACTTGACCTTCTGTTAAACTTGCAGCTAGAATATTTCCTGATACCACGTGGTATTGTAGCACTTTCGTCAAATTTGCAGCAGAAACGCTTGCAATTCCTCCAGGGGCTAATTCTGTATTTAAAGCTGTAAAAGCTGCGTTAGTAGGAGCGAATACCGTAAACGGCCCTGTTCCTGACAAAATGGTTACAAAATCAGGTTGACCTGCTCCCGTTAAAGCACCAACTAAGGAAGTGAAATTAGGATTGGCAATAGCATGAGTTACAATAGTTGGCAAACCTATAACTTTATCGACTACATGTACAACACCATTAGAAGCCATGATATCAGCAGTTATAACTGTTGCAACACCATTAAGCATTACCTTTCCTCCAGCTGTGTTTACAAACATACTTAAGGAGTTTGTAGTCGAAGCGGTTCCTTTGGCTAAAGTTTTGATATAAGTAGTTGTTAAATCTGTGGATTTTACAGCACCACTAACAACATGATTTAATAAAATTTGTGTTAAAGCAGCTTTTGGAACATCATTTATGGAGGCGTATCCGGCAGATGAAAGAAAAGCTGTAAATGCAGCATTGGTCGGTGCGAATACAGTAAACGGTCCGCTTCCTTGTAAAGTAACTGCCAGCTCGGCTTTTGTCAATGCTTGAACCAAAATACTTAAGTCAGCTGTTTTTGATGCGATTCCTGTGATTGTTTTGTCTTCAGGAGGAGTGTTATTGTCATCATCATTACAGGAGGTTGCAAAGATGGAAAGAAGGACAATCAAAGTAAAAATTTTCGTTTTCAATAAAGTTTTCATGTTTTTTATGTTTAAATGTTTTTACTAAATTAAGTATAGTTTTTACATTTTTGTTCAATTTTTATGTAAAAATGATAAACAAAATAAAAATTTATGCTTTTTTTTTAACACGTTTATCTTTAATAGAGTAGCATTGAAAACTTATTAGTACTCTTATAATCAACTATATATGTTTTAATGTGGAATTGGCTTGTTTTTTTTATTTCTCAAATGTTAAACAAATGTGAAGGCTGTTTTAGTAGGAGTTCTTATGGAGTCATCGAAGTTTTCTTTTTTAGGCATATGTCATTCGATAATATAAATGAGAATTGGTGGTATGAAAACAGCTTGGTGAGTAGTTGGATTTGTTCAAATGTTATTTAGGGGTTTTAATAAGGATTAAGAAATAATAAAATAAATAGTAAAAACGTTTACATATAAAAGCAGTAATTTTGTTTCATAGTAATAGCCTTAAATTTTACAATACAATGAAAGATTATAAATTTTGTTTCCTTCTATTTTTAATTTTATCGAGTCATAGTATAATCGCTCAGTCAGATTATAATAAGGTTGATGAAAAAGGAAAAAAAAATGGAGTTTGGAAGGGATTTTACGAAGAATCTAAAAGGCCAAAATACGAGGGTACTTTCGAACATGGAAAAGAAGTGGGAGTATTTAATTTTTTTGATGATACGAAAGCTAAATCGATAATTGCCACACGAGAGTTTAATGCTGCAGATAATTCAGCCTACACTATATTTTATGACCAAGCAAAGAATAAGGTAAGTGAAGGTAAGGTAATTAATAAATTGTTTGTTGGAGAATGGAGGTACTTTCATTTGGCGGCAAAAACGGTTATGACTCTCGAGAATTACAAGAATGGGAAGTTAGAAGGTTTACGATCCGTGTACTATCCAAGCGGTAAAATTGCGGAAGAAATCAATTATAAAAATAATGTAAAAGACGGTTTGTACAAAAGTTTTTCAGAGAATGGAATGGTACTCGAAGAATCAATTTATAAGAACAATGAATACAATGGACTAGCTATTTTTAAAGATCCTCAAGGTAATGTAGTTTCTAAGGGTAAATTTTTAAATGGGAAAAAAGCGGGTATTTGGCAGTTTTTTACAAATGGAAAATTAGTAAAAGAAACGAACATGAGCACTCCGGGAAATGCATATAAATCCAAGGGTAATTAAGTGTATCCTTCAACAGTTGTTGTGATAAAAACGTTGTAACTTTGCAGTCTTGTAAAAATTAATAAAGAGTATAAAATGAAGCGAGTTGTAGTAGGACTTTCTGGAGGTGTAGATTCAAGTGTTGCCGCGTATTTGTTGCAGCAACAAGGATATGAAGTGATAGGTCTTTTTATGAAAAATTGGCATGATGATTCTGTTACCATATCTAATGATTGTCCTTGGTTAGAAGACAGTAATGATGCATTGCTAGTTGCTGAAAAACTAGGGATTCCTTTTCAAACTGTTGATTTAAGTGAAGAGTATAAGGAGAAAATCGTGGATTACATGTTCAATGAATATGAGAAGGGACGTACTCCAAACCCTGACGTACTTTGTAACCGCGAAATAAAATTTGACGTTTTTATGAAAATAGCTTTAAGCTTGGGAGCTGATTATGTAGCTACAGGTCATTATTGTAAAAAAAGTGAAATCGAAGTCAATGGTGAAACGGTGTACCAATTACTTGCTGGTGCTGATAATAATAAAGATCAATCCTATTTTCTTTGTCAATTATCACAAGAGCAATTGTCAAAATCTTTGTTTCCAATAGGTGAATTAACCAAACCTGAAGTACGTGAAATTGCTGCTGAAATGGAATTGGTAACTGCCGAGAAGAAAGATTCTCAAGGTTTGTGCTTTATAGGCAAAGTTCGTTTACCTGAATTTTTGCAACAAAAATTGCAGCCAAAAGAAGGGTCAATTATTCAAATTGATAAAGACGATGCTGTATATGCCAAAAAAGAGCAAGAAGGATTGTCTCCAGAGGAAGAGTTAGCATTGGCTTCGAATAAAATAGTATACACTCCTGATATGGGGAAGGTAGTAGGAAAACATCAAGGAGCTCATTATTTCACTATTGGTCAACGAAAAGGATTAAATGTGGGAGGGAATAAAGATCCATTGTTCATTATTGCCACTAATGTAGAGACTAATACGATTTATACAGGTTTGAGTAGTCAACATCCAGGACTGTTTAGAAAGGGCTTATTTATAGAAAAATCTGAAGTGCATTGGGTACGTACGGATATGACTTTGGAAAATGGTGAAGAAATGGAAGTTATGGCAAGAATACGTTACAGGCAACCGTTACAAGCAGCTACTTTACATCAGTTTGAAAACGGAATGTATGTTTCTTTCCGCGAGCCGCAATCGGCTATCACAGAAGGGCAGTTTGTTGCTTGGTATATAGAAGATGAATTAGTTGGTTCGGGAGTAATTTCTTAGATTAGTATTTTATTTCTAAAATAAATTACAATATAACTTTTCACACGATTCGTTCATTTGTTTTATGAGTTGATTATTGGAAAGTATCGTTTTGTCGAATGTAAAAGTTGACCATGAAAAAGTTTTTTCTATTCTTATTGTTATCCCTAAGTACAATAGCTTTTTCTCAGGAAGATGCATGGGTTTATTTTAATGTAAAATCAAATCAACAGTCCTATTTTGATTCGCCTTTACAGATGTTGTCTCAAAGATCTTTAGATCGAAGAACAAATCAAAATATAGCAATTGATCTAAAAGATGTCCCTATTGATGCCACTTTCATAAATCAGGTAAAAGCGGTAGCGGGGATTACTGTTATGGCAAAATCAAAATGGATGAATGCGATTCATGTTCGTGGAACCCAAGCCTTGATAAATTCGTTAAAAGGATTCGATTTTGTAGATAAAGTGGATTTTGCTAACAAAACATTGAATCAAGCAGGGAAAACAGCTAAGGTATTTAAGCAAAAAGAACAAAGTAAGACAAGAAAGACTAAAATTGATTATTCTTACGGTTCATCTGATAACCAAATTAAGATGCTTCACGGTGATGTGCTACATAAACAAAATTACACAGGTACAGGAAAAATAATCGCTATTCTAGATGCGGGTTTTTTAGGAGTAAATACTACTCAGCCTTTTCAAAGACTAAGAGATAACAATCAAATTTTGGGTGGTTATAATTTTGTATTGAGCGATTCAGATGTGTATACTTCAGATTCTCATGGTACATCAGTTCTTTCGACTATGGGAGGCTATACAGAAAATAAATTGGTAGGAACTGCTCCAGATGCATCGTACTACTTATTTATTACAGAAGATGTTAGAACTGAAAATCCAGTTGAGGAATCACTTTGGGTTGAGGCAGCTGAAAAAGCAGATAGCTTAGGAGTAGATGTTATTAATACTTCTTTGGGATACTTTGAATTTGACAACTCTGCTTATAATCACACTTACAATGATATGAATGGAACTACAGCTTTTATATCTAGAGGTGCTGAAATCGCTTTTAGTAAAGGGATGATTGTTGTTGCATCTGCAGGTAATGAAGGTGGTACTTCTAATCCTCATATAGGAGCACCAGCTGATGCCGTATCCGTACTTGCAATTGGCGCAGTTAATTCAGCAAAAACAAGAGCTTCTTTTAGTTCGATTGGACCATCTTATGATGGAAGAATAAAACCAGACGTAATGGCACAAGGCGTATCGGCTGTTTTGTCAAATGAATTTGGCGATATCGTTACAGCAAATGGAACCTCTTTTTCAGGACCTATTATGGCGGGTATGGTCGCTTCATTTTGGCAGGCATACCCGTTGAAAACAAATAAAGAAATCATAGCTTTAATTATTAAATCGGCTGACAGATATACTGAACCTACGGCGCAATATGGTTATGGTATTCCAGATTTTAGTTCGACCTTACCGTTAACACTTTCGGTAAATGATTTTGCTAAAAATTATTTTGTAGCTTATCCAAATCCAACTTCTGATTTTATTTCGGTTGAATTTCCAGAAAGCTTTAATAAAGGAACTGTTGGTTTTTATACGATCTTAGGTCAAAAAGTTTTGGAGCGTCAGGTAAGTAGTTCAATTGATACTTTTTCACTGAAATCACTAAGCAACGGAATTTATATCTATAAAATTGAATCAGAGGCTTTTTCGAAAATCGGAAAAATAATAAAAAAATAATAACCTAGCTACTAGATGAATCAAATTACAGAACTTTTTAATATCAAATATCCAATTATCCAAGCAGGAATGATATGGGTAAGCGGACATAAATTAGCCAGTGCAGTAAGCAATGCTGGGGGATTAGGGCTGATAGGTGCGGGATCGATGTATCCAGAAGTATTACGTGAGCACATTCAGAAATGTAAAAAAGAAACATCTAAGCCTTTTGGTGTGAATGTTCCTATGTTGTATCCCAACATTGAAGAAATCATGAAAATTATTGTCGAAGAAGGTGTGAAAATTGTTTTTACTTCGGCTGGAAATCCAAAAACATGGACTCCATATTTAAAAGAAAATGGTATAACCGTAGTTCATGTTGTCAGTAGTACTGTGTTTGCATTAAAAGCTCAAAATGCTGGAGTTGATGCTATAGTCGCCGAAGGGTTTGAGGCGGGTGGTCATAATGGAAGAGATGAAACGACTACTTTTGCGCTAATTCCGATGGTAAAAGAGCAAATAAAAATTCCTGTTATTGCGGCAGGAGGTATTGCAACCGGGCGAGGTATGCTTGCTGCAATGATATTGGGAGCAGATGGCGTTCAGGTGGGCAGTAGGTTTGCAGCATCGATGGAGTCATCAGCTCATGATGATTTTAAGAAAACGATTGTAGATACTAAAGAAGGAGGTACTCAACTAACCTTAAAAGAGCTGGCTCCTGTTCGCTTAATAAAAAATAAATTCTTTCAGGACGTTCAAAATTTATATGAGCAATGTCCAACAAAGGACGAATTAATAACTTTATTAGGTAGAGCTAGGGCAAAGCGTGGGATGTTTGAAGGAGATTTAATTGAAGGCGAGTTGGAGATTGGTCAAATAGCAGGTTTGATCCACGAAGTAAAGTCGGCAGAAGGAATCGTTTTAGAAATGATGACAGACTATAATATGGCAAGAAAGGAAGTAATTAATCTTGATTTTTAATTGTTTAAATCATGAAGCAAATTAAATTATATATAGTGTTGCTATTCTTGGGTGTAGGATTACAGCAGACCTACAGCCAGAATTATAAATTTAAAACTTCAGGAGTTAGCGTTTTGGAAAAAAACGAAAGAGGAAAATGGGGAAAATGGTCTGACTTAAAACTAGTAAATGTTGTAGTTTCACTGGATACAGATAAAAGTAGAATTGTTATTTACTCTGAAATTATTCAGTTGTTTGAAATCGTAGAGTATCAGCCAACTGAGGAAAATGATACGGATGTGGTTTACTCCTTTACCTGTAAGGATAATAATGGTGACGATTGTACTGTTTCTATAATAACCAGGAAACACCAAGGTAATAGAAAGCAATTGTATATTAATTACGGAAATAGGATTATTCTATATAATATTTTTAATTTATAGAGTTGGAGAAATCAAAACTGATCTACATTCTCGTACGTTGTTTCTAGTAAATTTTAAATAAGCTACCGCAGAGGTATTGCTGTTTATAAGACAAGCGATTGTTGAATAGGGTAAAATCTATTCAACAATCGCTTTTTTTGTGCATAGCCTTTTTTACAATGTGAAAAAAAACTACGGCTTTGTTCAGAGTTGTAAAAGTTATAGTCAAAAAATAGATTTTGCAGATTGTAGCACAACCAAGGACAGCTATTTTTTTTTGAAATACTTTATAGTGGTGGTGTAATATTTAAAATCGATTTATATTTTTTGATCTGAATCGGATTCCAATATCTAAGTCTAATTGAAGAAAGCACCTCAAAAATTTTATGTATAAAAGGTTAGACTGGCTTGCGAAAGTAGTTTAAGTAGATGGTTTTCACAAGTGTTTTTATGGTATTGTGTTAAGACAATTTCGTCGAGATTTCTACAATACAATAGGTTTGATTTTTTCTTTGATTTTATAATTTAGATAAAATATTCATTAGGATTTAGTGGGTTTGTTTTTATAGAATTGATTTTTTTTTTCGTGTTTAGTTAAAAATACACTTATTTTTAACTACCTCTTATTTAAATGGGGGTATATGTGGTTGTTATTGTTTTTAAATTAATTTTAAGGCATTAAAATAGATTTTTTGTCGTGATTGTTAGTATGATATAGGGGTAATTGGTTAAAAATGGATTATGGATATACTATTTTTCTATCGCCTAAAATATGTATTTCTTGTTTTTTTGAAGTGATTTTTTGTAATCAATAATTCTTTCGAAATCAAATCAAAAATTCATAATTTATTTATTTAAGTAGAATAAAAGTTAATAAATTCGTCCCAAGGAAAAGTTAAAAACAACCATTATTACACTAATAACTAACCAAAATAATAACTAACCAAAACAAAATGATGATGAAAAAAGTAATTGTAATTTTAGCTTTAGTGCTGACAGGAAACATGGCATTCGCACAGGATACTCCACTAGAAATCTCGGGTTCTGGAGATGTTTACTATAAATATGATTTCGCTAAGAAAGAAAATATAGGAACTAGTTTTGCAACGGATCAAAATTCAGTTTCTTTAGGGATGCTTGATGTTACTTTGAAAAAGACAACAGGTAAAGCATCGTTCGTTGGTGAAGTTTCTTTTGGTCCAAGAGGTCAATATCAGTCAATATTAAATGGGGATGGAGCTGATGAAAACTCATTCCACATTCAAAATTTATATGTTTCTTATGCTGCTACTGATAAATTGAGCTTTACAGCTGGTTTTATGGGTACATTTATCGGATACGAAGTAATATCTCCAGTAGCGAACTTTCACTACTCAACTTCATATTTATTTACAAATGGACCATTTCAAAATGCTGGTGTTAAAGTGAATTATGCGATTTCTGACAAAGTAGGTTTGATGGTAGGAGCTTTTAATGATACTTGGAATATGTACAAAGCAGATCCAATTAAAGGTTTAAATGCATTTGGAGCTCAGTTATCTTTTGCTCCAACTGAGGGAGTAAGCGCTTACCTTAACTTTATGGATGGTTCTGTTAGTGGTACTATAGTTGACTTAACAGCTTCTTTCCAAATTTCTGAGAAATTCAAATTGGGTTTAAACGCTGCTGATTTTTCAAATGATGGTGAAGTAGGTTATACAGGAATAGCGTTATACCCTGCAGTAGATGTAAGCGATAAATTTAGTTTAGGTTTACGTGGTGAGTATTTTAAATATAAAGAAGGTTCTGGTGATGATTCAGTAACTGCGTTAACATTTTCAGCTAATTTAAAAGCGGGTGGTTTGACTTTTATCCCGGAGTTTAGATTAGATAGTGGTTCTGAAGAGATCTTTCAAAAATCTAGTGGTGACCCTACAAAATCTGCATCTCAATTTGCTTTAGCAATGGTTTACGGATTCTAAATTCATATATTTTTTTTTTTTTACTGCCAAGATACTCTAATAAGTATGTTGGCAGTTTTTTTAGATAGAGGTTTAAAGCATATTAATTGATGAGATGTTTTTGGAATGAGGAAATTATATATCCTTAAAGTAGTAATTCATTTGGGAGAAACAATTTAGATACCATTAGGAGCTTAACGGTCATCTTGTTTCGTCAGCGAGATGAGATATAAAGGATTGTAAAGAAAATGTCTAAAAATGAGTTCTGTTAATTTTGTTGATAATATTGGGAATAACATGTGTTTGGATTTCTGGAGGTGTTGTTGTGTTATTTTAGACCTTGTGTATAAGCATAAAGAATAAGGTCGAAGGAAGAATATCTATGCAATTTTAGTAAGTTAGAAATTGGGGACTTTAGAAAAAAGCAAATGAAATCCTTAGAACTTCAATCGCTTTATTTTAGTTGCCAGTTTGAGATTTGTAGGCCGTGCCTGTCGAGATGAAAATCGTATGAATGCGATTAGGAGTGAACGGTACGAACATCAAATGAAAAAAGGTAGTGGTATCTCTTAAATTTTATTCTTGAGCAAAATAAGTCTCAGTGTTTTTAGTGAAGATGTCCTTGGTATAATAACGCAAAAGTAATAACGATAATTTAGATTTAGGTTATAAAAAAAAACAGTTCTTTGACAAGCCAAAGAACTGTTTTTAAGATGTGTTTTAATGTATTTTTTACTGTTTCTTATAAATCGAGTAAATTGTATTTATAGTATTCTCATTTAAAACTGAATCAATTTCAGTTTGCATAAAATGCAACTTAAATGCTTTTATAGCAGCGGGAAGGTTTGTAGTGCTATATCCTATGATTCGAAGTGCTAACTCCGGATTGAAATCGAGAGGAGCTGGTTCTAAGATATCGTTTTTCCATACACCAAATCCGTTTTCGGCTAGTGTATTCCAAGGAAATAGAGCGCTTGGATCATTTTTACGACTAGGAGCAATATCTGAATGGCCTATTATATTTTGAGTTGGAATATTATACTCTTTTTTTAATTTGCTCAAAAGTGCCATTAAGCTGGTGATTTGTGCCTCAGAAAATGGCTCAAATCCATTATTGTCAAGTTCGATACCTATAGAGGATGAGTTAATGTCAGTGTCTTTACCCCATGAACCGCTTCCAGCATGCCAGGCACGCAAGTAGTCATTTAACATTTGTACTACGCTACCATCATCAGCAATCACATAATGTGCACTTACCTGGGTTCTGGTTACGGTAAATGTTTTTATTGTTTGTTGAAGTGAATCTTGTGCTGTATGGTGAATAATAATGTAATTAGGTTTTCGTAAATTAAAATTTACGGTACCAATCCATTCCGTGTGGATGCCATTGTCTAAAGCAGTAGATCCCATCTTAGATATAGTATCCTTAAAGGTATACAATTGTTTTGTGTATACATTATCGATACTTATTATCGTTTTTGAAACAACTGGTAATGGCTCAGGCTCTTTACTTGAAATTGTTTCTTTAAAAGTTTTTAGTTTAGTATCATATTCTTTTTCACTTGCCTTGTAAGGATTAGTAGAGCAAGAAGCAATAACGAGAGCAACGATTAGTGAGTAAAAATATTTTTGCATACTATAAAAGGATAAAAGGTCATTTTTATTTTAAGAATAATTATCTATTTCTTTTTGATTTTTTTTTGCTTAAATTTTCTTCGTTCAATGCTTTGTATTTTGCTTTTTGATCCTCATTTAAAAACTCATTAATTTTTCGGTCTGTCGTTTCAGAAAGGGCTTTGATTTCTTCTATTTTTTGTTCTTGTGGAGTCTCCGCTTTTATTAAAATTCCTTGAGATCTTAGACTTTCTTTCAAAACATTTGAGATAGCAATTTCTTGTAATGCATCAAGATTAAGTTCGGTTTTTATTTTTTCCATTATCTTCCCCACAGTAACTTCGACAGGGATTTCTTTTGGCTTTTCTTGGCTTGAGGCCTGGGGTATTTGGCTCATTCTACCATTTCCACCATAGCCTCCGCTATTGTTCCCGTAACCGTTATTCCCATAACCATTGTTTCCGTATTGTGCCGAAACAGTATCTATGGATAATAACATAAGTGCCAAAACGAATAAGATTTGAATTGTTTTCATAGTTATTTTTTAAAATTTGGTTGTCAATTAGTGTTAGTTGATAATTGGGGATTTTATGCAGGTTCTCCGTACAAATCAAATTCAGTGGCTTCAATGATTCTTATCATTGCAAAGTCTCCTGTTTTTAAGTAATGTTTTGAGGCGTCAATTAATACTTCGTTATCTACATCCGGACTGTCAAATTCTGTTCTTCCTACAAAATGAGCACCTTCTTTTCTGTCGATTATACACTTGAATGTTTTACCTAGTTTTAATTGATTTAAATCCCATGAAATTTGAGATTGCAATTCCATTATTTCATTGGCACGGTCTTGTTTGACATCAGCAGGAACATCATCTTCTAATAAGTAAGCATGAGTATTCTCTTCATGAGAATAGGCAAAACAACCCATTCTGTCAAATTTCATTTCCTGAACCCAGTCTTTTAGAATATTAAAATCTTCTTGAGTCTCTCCAGGGTATCCTACGATTAAAGTCGTACGAATCGCCATTTCTGGAACTGCCGCACGGAAATCTTTTAATAATTTCGTTGTTTTTTCTTGAGTTGTTCCTCGGCGCATTGATTTCAAGATAGAATCTGAAATATGTTGCAAAGGAATGTCAATATAATTACAAATCTTAGGCTCGCGTTTCATGATTTCCAAAACATCCATCGGGAAACCAGTAGGGAAGGCATAGTGTAAACGAATCCATTCGATTCCTTCTACTTTTACTAAGGCTTCCAGCAATTCACCAAGATTACGTTTTTTGTAAATATCAAGACCATAGTAAGTTAAGTCTTGTGCAATTAAGATTAATTCTTTTACTCCATCTCTTGCTAATCCTTCGGCTTCTTTGACTAGTTTCTCAATAGTTTGAGATACGTGTTTCCCTCGCATAATTGGAATAGCACAAAAACTACAAGGTCTATCGCAACCTTCGGCAATTTTTAAATAAGCATAATTTTTTGGGGTAGTCGTTAAACGTTCTCCTAAAAGCTCATGTTTATAATCAGCACCTAAAGCTTTTAATAAAGCAGGCAATTCAGTTGTCCCAAAATATTGATCAACATTAGGTATTTCTTTTTCTAAATCTGGTCTGTAGCGCTCTGATAAACATCCGGTCACAAAAACCTTGTCTACTAAACCTTTTTCTTTTTTGTCTGCATATTCTAAAATCATGTTTACTGATTCTGCCTTTGCATTGTCAATAAATCCACAGGTATTAATAACGATAATGTTTCCTTCTTCGGCAACTGGAGCTTCATGCACAACGTCCTTTCCGTTTGCACGTAGTTGACCCATCAGCACTTCACTGTCGTATATGTTTTTAGAGCACCCTAGAGTGATCACGTTGATTTTATTCTTTTTTAATGACTTGGTTCTCATAGATTTGTAAATTGGAGTGCAAAATTACGGTTTTTTTATTGAAACAGAACTTTGTTTGACTTTCTTTTAGTGTTTATTTATGGAGCTATTCCTGCTATACGCTATATCCACGCAAAAAAAATGCGTGGGATGCCGCTTCTATCAGGGCTAAAAAAACCGTCTTGCTAAAATAGGAACAAGACGGTTTAATAATTTTTTTGGTACTTCGAATTACAATTCAAATAATAATGTTAGTGCTACGTTATTTGTAATGGTATTGATTGTGGCTCCATCAGTAAAACCTTGTGCAAAGAATCCTTGTTGCGAATCTCTTTTGGCGTAAGCATAGGATAAATCTAATTTGGTCGAACCAAAATTATAACCTAAACCTCCAGAGTATCCAGTCAAGTCATCTACTGTTGTTTTGTTTTTATAAGGACTTTGCTCAAAACGGTATCCCGCTCTTAAACTCAATTTTTCAATTTTATACTCAGCACCTATTCTTAATTCTCCTGTATTGTCCAATGTGTTACTCATGTAGTTGTTCAAACCATTGTAATACGAATCGCTTTCAGGTTTGAATTTCGTTTTACTGTAATCTTTTATAGCATAATCAATACTTATTAATCCTGTTGTTCCAAAAACATAGGCAAAACTTCCTGTAAGTTTGCTTGGAGTCTGTAATTTATATGGCGCATAAACATTAGTAATTCTTGGATCAGAAACATCATTTATGTCGTCTCCTGTTGAGCTGCTGCTTACAGAAACTAGTTTCTGCGATAATTCATTACTCAAGTGGTACCATGTCGAAGATTCATATGCTAAACCTAGACGTATTTCTTTAGTAACTTTGGCAATTGCACCCAGTTGAAAAGAAAATCCTGTTCCGTAAGTATATAATTCGTTATCAAAACGCAATTTAGAAACGGTATAGTCTGAAGTTAAAGGGGCGCTATTGTCTTCGTAAAAGCTACTGTATTTTCTAAAATCAGTAAAGTGTGAATTCAAGTTTATACCTATATATAGTTTGTCTTTATAAGAGGTTGCAGCATTAAAAGAAAGTTTTCCGTTGTAGCCCTCAGTATTAATACTGTTTTCTTGGTAGTAGTTTCCGCCTCCTGGTACATTTGAATTATAGGCGATATTATTTGGATCGTTGCTTGCTGGATCAATTATATAGGCATTGTAGGCTAGAAATGCTTGTTGTGCGCCATTATTTAAACTGCCATAGCTTGAATCTTCAAGAGTACTTAGTGGAACACCATTCGCATAGTTTAAAAAATAACCGTCGACAGAATTGTTTGGATTGGTTCCTGCCGAGAAAATAGAATTATTGAAATTGTTTGTATTTTCATAATTCACACCCACAGAGAACTTTCTCCAGTTGCTATTTGGATTTTGATTATTAAAAACAAATACGCCTCCAGCTTGATTCAAGTCAAAGGAGTTTTTATTTTCAGTCGTCGTCGTCCCAAAATAATTGGAGTTATTTTTAATGTCATTGTTACTTAAGGTAACAGTGACTTCGTTATTTATGAAAACTGCCGATCCCGCCGGATTAACATTCAAAGAAGATAAGTCTCCGCCAAGAGCTCCAAATGCTCCTCCCATAGCTCTGAAACGAGCTGTTCCGTTTAGGTTGTCTTGAGAGTAGCGCAATGCATCACTAACCTCTTGAGATTGAGCAGCACTAAAAGAAAAACCTGCGAGTAATACAAATAAATATTTTTTCATTTTTTTTTATAAATAAAGTTTTTAATATAAAATACTGAGGGTCATTTTCTCTTAACGTCCACCTCGTCTTGAGCTTCCTCCAGATGATCTGCCGCTACTAGAACTTGAAGAACTTGATCTGCTAGGAGAGTAGCTTTCATTTCTGGAAGTATTAGGTGTAGGTGTGTATGTTCTGGTTGGAGTAGTACTTTCTCTTCTAGAACTATTTGTATTGGTTCTGCTTCTAGTAGGAGTGCTATAAGAGTTTTTTTGGTTTGTACTACTTCTGTTAAAAGCGCCGTTTGTTCTATTTGTATTTGAGTTTCTTCTAAAGTCTATATTATTAGAACTTCTATTCGTGCTGCTTCTGTCTTGTGAGTAAGTTCTTGAAGTTGAATTATAGCTTCTGTTTGTGTTTGCAGAATTTGAGTAAGAGGAACCTCTTCTACTTGGATTGTTAGAGTAATTTCGGCTGTTGTAATAATTTCCAGAATAATTTCCGTAACCATAATTAGAGTAGCCGTAATTGTAAAAAGGAGAGTTCCATCCGTAGTAATTAGAATATCCCCATCCATTGTATGGGTAGTTCCATCCATAATTAGAATAACCATAATATGGATAATTCCATCCGTAATTAGGGTAGCCCCATCCGTAAGAAGAATAGCCATATCCTAAACCAAATGAAAAGCCAGAATTATAAGAGTTTAAATTTATAGAAGTTTCAGTTGCGTTATTTCCCCAACCTGCGTAATAATCGTCATTTACTTGATCCGAGTCGTTGTAACTATTGTTATAGTTATCTATGTCAGTGAAAATTTCTGTAGATTGATTGTCGTCTTGAAGTGAAGAAAAATAATCCTGATAATGGTTGTTTGAATTTGCGTTTGATGGTCTTTCTACATTTCGAACCTCATTGTTTGCGTATATTCCGTCACTTTCGTAGTACGAACTATTCTGATAAGAACCACACGAAACCACCAAGAGACTAATGAAAATTGAGATGGAGAGAAGAAGAGATTTGGGTGGATAAATATTAGTTTTCATATCTGTATAGTTTTTTATTGTTGCACAATGCAAAAATAGTTAGTTTTGTGGAACTATTTAGTTAAATAAAATAACGCAAAATTTGTGCCAAACTATTCAATATGAGTAAGAACCTTACTACAAGATCAGAAGATTATTCAAAATGGTATAACGAACTGGTTGTCAAAGCTGATTTAGCTGAGAATTCAGGAGTTAGAGGCTGCATGGTAATCAAGCCATACGGATATGCCATTTGGGAAAAAATGCAAGCAGAGTTGGATCGAATGTTTAAAGAGACAGGCCATCAAAACGCCTATTTTCCTTTATTTGTTCCTAAAAGCATGTTTGAGGCAGAAGAGAAGAATGCGGAAGGATTTGCAAAAGAGTGTGCGATCGTGACACATTACAGATTAAAAAATGATCCAGACAAGCCGGGTAAGCTAATGGTAGATCCTAATGCGAAATTAGAAGAAGAGCTTATTGTTCGTCCAACCAGTGAAGCTATTATTTGGTCTACTTATAAAGGGTGGGTACAATCCTATAGGGATTTACCTTTGTTGATTAATCAGTGGGCAAATGTGGTTCGATGGGAGATGAGAACACGACTGTTCTTGAGAACAGCCGAGTTTTTGTGGCAAGAAGGTCATACGGCGCATGCTACAAGAAGTGAAGCTATTGAAGAATCGGAGAAGATGATGAATGTTTATGCTGAGTTTGCTGAGAATTTCATGGCTATTCCAGTTGTAAAAGGAATTAAAACGGAGACAGAACGATTTGCTGGAGCAGAAGAGACGTATTGTATTGAAGCATTAATGCAAGACGGAAAAGCATTGCAGGCAGGTACTTCACATTTCTTAGGTCAGAATTTTGCAAAAGCCTTTGATGTTAAGTTTGCAAATGCCGAAGGGAAGCAAGAGTATGTATGGGGAACGTCTTGGGGAGTCTCAACGCGATTGATGGGAGCGTTAGTGATGACGCATTCAGATGATAAAGGATTGGTTTTACCACCTAATTTAGCACCTATACAAGTTGTGATTGTGCCAATACATAAAACAGATGAGCAGTTGGCAGAAATTACTGCTGAAGTAAATGTGTTAATGGCAGAGTTGAAAAAACTACATGTTTCGGTGAAGTATGATGATAGAACAACTCAAAAACCGGGATTTAAATTTGCTGAATGGGAATTGAAAGGGGTGCCCGTTCGAATTGCGGTTGGACCAAAAGATTTGGAAAACGGAACTTTTGAAGTTGCTCGAAGAGATACGTTGACAAAAGAAGTGCAGTCTAAAGATGGTATTTCGACTTATATCAGAGATTTGTTAGAAGAAATTCAAGCAGATTTGTTTAATAAGGCATTAAATTATAGAGACACGCATATAACGGAAGTTAACAGTTTTGAAGAGTTTAAATCAGTTTTAAATGATAAAGGTGGTTTTGTATCAGCACATTGGGATGGGACAGCAGTAACTGAGGAAAAAATTAAGGATCTGACGAAAGCTACTATTAGATGTATTCCTTTGGATGGTGTAGAAGAGGCGGGAAGCTGTATTCTCACTGGTAATTCTTCTGTTAGAAGAGTCCTTTTTGCGAAGGCTTATTAAAAAAAAGCAATTTTTTTTGCATCTGCTATTGCACGTCTTAAAAATAGTTGTATTTTTGCATCCGCAATACAGAAGCACGGTCCGTTCATCTATCGGTTAGGATCTCTGGTTTTCATCCAGGAAAGGGGGGTTCGACTCCCCCACGGACTACAATTTTTGTTTTGCTAAAAGTATTCCTGAACTTTAAAAGGAAATGGTCCGTTCATCTATCGGTTAGGATCTCTGGTTTTCATCCAGGAAAGGGGGGTTCGATTCCCCCACGGACTACAATTTCAATTTAGATTGAAAAAAAAACTTAGGAGGATAATGGTCCGTTCGTCTAGGGGTTAGGACGCCAAGATTTCGTCTTGGTAACAGGGGTTCGATTCCCTTACGGACTACAAAAAAATAGAATAGTAAAAGAAAAAAAATAATAAAATGGCAAATCATAAGTCAGCTCTAAAGAGAATCAGAAGTAACGAAAAGAGAAGAGTATTAAACAGATACCAACATAAAACTACTCGTAATGCAATTAAAGCGTTAAGAATAGCAACTGATAAGGTAGATGCTACATCTAAGTTGTCAAATGTTATTTCTATGATTGATAAATTGGCTAAAAAGAATATCATTCATGATAACAAAGCGTCTAATTTAAAATCTAAATTAACGAAACACGTTGCTAAATTGTAATTATTACATTTTATATATATCATAAAAAGCTCCTTTATAAGGGGCTTTTTTTTTGCTTATTTTTTTAAAATTAGTGCAAAAATCGGATCAAGCGCAAAAGTTGGATCAAGTCGAAAACCTGTGGAGCGATAAAAATTAGGCATAAATATTAGTTAGCCTAAAAAGAAAGAATTCCACATTTCGAACACCTCTAAACTGAGATCTAAATGCTTTTATTTTAGCATTGAAAGATTCAGCTGAAGCGTTTGTACTTCTGTTATCGAAGTAGTTTAAAATAGAATCATAATTGATCTTGATAGTATTCATGATAGTGTTAAAGCTTTTAAGGATCAAGTCGAAAACCTGTGGAGCGATAAAAATTAGGCATAAATATTAGTTAGCCTAAAAAGAAAGAATTCGGATCAGGAACAAAAGTTGGGGACTAGGCAAATAATTTAGTTAATCTAAATAGGAAGAAGTCTACTTTTCTTACTCCTCTAAATTGATTTCTAAAAGCTTTTATTTTAGCATTACAAGATTCCGCTGAAGCATTTGTACTTCTGTTATCGAAGTAGTTTAAAATAGAATCATAATTGATCTTGATAGTATTCATGATAGTGTTAAAGCTTTTAATCGCTAAGTT